>CAZYJB010000029.1:7069-12692 GCA_964647675.1 uncultured Verrucomicrobiota bacterium
TGGCCGATGCCATGGAATACGCCCATTCGCGCGGTGTTCTCCATCGGGACCTGAAGCCTTCCAATGTCCTTCTCGACCTGGAGGGTGAACCCAGGATCGCCGACTTCGGCTTGGCCAAACGATTTCTGGCGCCCCGAGGGGACGGCGCGGCGGATAGGTTGACGTTGACCGGCCAACTACTGGGCACGCCGAATTATATGCCGCCCGAGCAACTCTCCGTGCGACCTGGTGCTGGCGGACCACCGAGCGATGTCTATTCGCTAGGCGCGATTTTTTACGAGATGCTCACCGGTCTGCCGCCTTTCATCGGGCCGACCGTCGAATCCACGCTGCTGCAGGTTCTCGAAGCGCATGTTCCCTCGGCGCGCCGAGTGAACTCTACCGTCCCGGTCGATCTCGATCTGATCTGCCTCAAGTGCCTCGAGAAGGATCCTACCCGGCGTTATCCCACCGCACGCGCGCTCTCCCAGGAATTGGACCGATTCCTCAAGGGCGAACCTGTCGAGGTCCGCCCGATCGGGCCGTTGAGTCAGGGCTGGCGCTGGTGCCGTCGCCGCCCCGCGCTCGCCACGGCCCTCGCCGGCATTCTCGCCGCGCTGCTGCTTGGGTCGGCGCTCACCTCCTGGCAATGGCGGCGTGCCGCGGCCAATGCGACGCATCTCGCCGAGACCTTGCTCGACGTCCGCTTCCAGCGCGTCGAAGCGCTCTGCGAAAAGGGCGAAGCCGCTGCCGCGATCGCTCTCCTGGCGCGCATGGTCCGGGAAGATCCGGACAATCCGGTGATCCGGCAACGCCTCACTGCGACCTTGGCGCAACGCCCCCTCCAACGGCCGTTCCTGGCCCCGATGCCTCACCCCGAGATGCGGGTGGGGGGATTCGCTCCGACAGGAAAGCACCTGGTCACCACCAGTGCGACCACGGCCAGACTCTGGGACGCCGCCACCGGCGAACTGGTCATGGAGGTGCCCCATGCGGCTCCGTCCCTCCCTGCCTTCAGCTCGGATGGCGCACTGCTGGCCACGCTGGCATCGCCGCGGTCCATTCAGATCTGGGAGGTCGCCTCCCGACAAAAGCGCGGGGCGCCACTGGAGCTTGAGACAACTCTTGATGCCGCGGTGTCGGGGGTTGGCGGGGAAGGCTCCCCGCCGTTCAAAAAGCCGGGTGAGATTGCGCTCCAGTTCTCGGTTGCCGAATTCGTGGGCGGCGGAAAACTGCACGTCTCGACCAAGGACGGTCGGCTCCATGTGTGGGATGTCTCTGCCGCGCAATGGGAAAAGTCCGTGCCCATCGCCAATCCCAGCTACAGCCTGGATCGAAGGGCCTTCCTGACTTCCCGCGGTACCGAGGTGAACGTCTGGGACGCCGAGTCGCTGGAAGGCCTGCGCACCTTTTCCCACGAGCAGGAGGTTCGTTGGGCGCGGTTGAGTCCGCGCGGCGACCGCTTGGGAACACTGACGACCGACCACCGTCTACGCGTCTGGAGAATCGATACCGGCGAGCGCATCTCCGCGGACCTGAGGATCGACCAGCCGTTTTATGCCACCGCGTTTTCTCCCGAGGGAGATCGCCTGGCCGTTCAATACCGCGACGGTCGGCTCACGCTCTACGAGGTGGCCACGGGCCACGCGTTGCTGACCGTTCCGGCTCAGGCTCGTCCCATCGAGGATCGGAGTTTCTCACCCGACGGCCAGTGGCTGGCGGTGGTGGACCGGGATCGCGTGGAAATCTGGGACACGATCTCCGGTCGACGAGTCTTCGACCCCCTGCTGCACGACGGGCGCGTGATCGTCTCGTCCTTTGGTGCCGACCGGACTCAATTGATGGCCACCGAGGCCGGCGGACATGCCTTCCTGTGGCGACTGGATGGCGCGCGCGGGCCGGTGATGGCGGTGCCGCATTCCCGGATTGTCACCAGTCTGGCGTTCAGTCCGGACGACCAGGCCGTCGCCTCCGCTTCCAGCGACGGAACGGTGCACGTCTCCCGATTCCCTGAGGGCACCTTGCTGTCGCCAGGGATTCCCCACCGAGCGCGGGTGGATACGCTGGATTTCGGTCCTGGCGGAGATCACCTCGCCACGGGATCGGCGAGCGGTGAGGTGGGGCTCTGGGATCGTCGCGCGGGCCAGGCGATTTCCCCCGGCTTGAATCACGGCGCCCCGGTTCGGCACGTCGCCTTCGATCCGGCTGGGGTTCATCTGTTAAGCGCGTCGGTTCGCGGGACGGTGCGGATCTGGGAGGTTGCAAGCGGGTTGCCTACCGTGAGTTTTGATCACTTCGCTGGCCGCAACCGTGCGTTTGAGGTCAATCTGGCGGCGGCGCGCTGGGATCCCACCGGGAAACGGGTGGTGACGACCGGCACCGACGGCTGGACCCTGATCTGGCAGGTCGATGGGACGAACGCGACCCACGTGCTCACCTTGCGCAGCGACCCGGTGCAGCGCGTGGTATTCGATGCTTCAGGGGACCGCGTGGCCACAGGAGGTGCTCGGGGAGACGTCCGGATCTGGGATTCGCATTCCGGACGTGCGCTCCTGCCGCCGTTGAGAAGCGGCCAGGATGTCACCGCGCTGCAGTTCAGTCGCGACGGCCGGTTTCTCCTCAGCGCGAGCACCGATGGCGCCGCTCGCACGTGGGATCTGCGCACCGGCGCGCTGAGGTCGAAACCCATGTGGCACGAGAACAAGGTCTACGATGCCGTCTTCAGCCCCGACGAGCATTTCGTGCTCACCACTTCCGAGGACGACACGGTACGCATCTGGGACGCGGCGACCGGGCATGCCGTGAGCGGGCCCTATCCGCAGGGACCCACCATGGCGGGGGCTCGCTGGAGCACCGATGGCCGCTCGATCGCTGTGGCGGCGCCCGGACATCGGGCGCAAGTCTGGGACGTCTCCTACCTGAAGGACACGCCTACGGCCCGGTGGCTCGCCGATTTCGCCGAAGCCGCGGGTGCACGTCGCCTGCTTCCTGATGAGGCGCTGGAGCCCGTGCCCTGGGAACGGTTGGCCGAGGTTCGTGCCCGCTTCGCCGCGGAGCATCCGGGATGGACTGAGCCCCCCTGGCTGGGCCAGTTCTTCCATTGAGTCCTCCGACGCGGTTGGGCCGTCCTGAAAATAATCCTCGGTCCCGTTGAAACCCGGTCCCCGAAATCCGGTAAAGGGGATCGATGCAGCCTGCTGTGGAGCACCGTCGGGGCCCCCCGTGCCGCCGGGCCGAGTTCCCGGAGACCGCCGTCTCTCGGACTTCAACTCAGCTCATTTCGTGGCTCCCGATCCGGCCCGTTCTCGGGCTACCTACTGAGAGGCTCCCTGCGCGGGGTGGCAACTCTGACCAGCAGCCATGAGGCGAGTGAACGCCATGTTGAACAGGGACCCACAACGAACTTTTCGTCCGACGATGTTTTCAATCGGCCTCACTGAATGGGTTCTGATGGCATTACTAGCCGTCGGTTTCAGTGCTGGAACATGGGCGCAGAGTTTTCGCATCACGGAGACCCGCCTGGTCCCCCCCGGTGCTATCGAAATTGAGCACGAAACCGTCCCTGGGACCTACTCGATCCTGTACTGGGGAACATCTCTTTCGAACATCGGTACCCCCGTGCGCGTGATGCTGAACACCGATGCCAGCAACGTTTCGCGGTCGGTCGTGACACGGCCAACGCCAGGCTTGGCGTTTTTCCGCATCCGCGCCGTCCCGCTGGCTCAGCCGCTCGATTCGGACGGTGATGGTGCCGATGACGTCTTCGAGCTGCGGCATCAGCCCCTGGATCCGCTCAACCCCCGCGACGTGCTGACACACATTCGCGAATCCTCACCGGCGCATGGTGAGACCGGGGTGGCGGTGACGCGCGAGACGGTGTTCCGCCTGACCCGCCCCCTGGCCAGGGACACGCTCATCACCGCCAGCCGTTTGTCCGCGCAGTTCGGTGGACGCCCCTTGCTCGCGCGCATCGAGCTTTCGACCGACAGAAGAACCGTCACTTTGTTCTACCTCGAACCGCTTCCCGGGAGCGCCCAGATTCAGGTGACCTTCGATGGGAACGGATTGAGGGACGAATCCGGATCGGAAGTGGATCTGGATGCGAACGGCACGCCCGGGGGAGTCGCAAAGTTGGTGTTTCAGAGTCTCAGCTTGACCCCATCGCCCGGCACAGCGGTCAGCGGCCGGGTTTTCGCCTCGGAACTCGCGCAGGCGCAGGCGACGGTCAATGGCGACCTCGTGAACCGACCTCTGGCAGGCGTTCGCATTTCCGTGGATGGGCGGGAGCAGGACCTCTTCACCGTGACCGATGGCAACGGGAACTTCCGGTTGGACTCCGCGCCAGCGGGCCCGTTCTTTGTCCACATTGACGGCCGGACCGTCGTGGTTCCCGACGGCGGATATCCTCAAGGACCGTACTACCCTTCGGTGGGCAAGGAATGGGTCTCGCGAATTGGGGAGGAGACGCGCATCGGTAACATCTACCTCCCGCTGATTCAGAAGGACACGCTGCAGGCCGTCAGCGCTGCTCAGGACACCACGATCACCTTCGTGGACACGGTCTTGCGAGAGTTTCCGGAGCTCGCCGGGGTTCGGCTGGTGGTCCCGGCCAACGCCCTGTTCAAGAATGATGGCACCCGCGGCGGCCTGGTGGGGATTGCCCCGGTCGCGCCGGATCGGTTGCCCAGCCCGCTGCCCCCCGGACTGAATCTCCCCTTGGTGATCACGGTGCAAACCGACGGCGGGGAGAACTTCGATCGCCCAGTGCCGGTGTGCTTTCCGAGTCCCCCGCACCCGATCACGCGCGAACTGGCTCCGCCGGGGGCCAAGGGCACCCTTTGGAGCTTCAATCATGACCTGGGAGATTGGGAGATGGTGGGACCGATGACGGTCAGCGACGATGGGAAGCTGATGTGTAGCGATCCTGGATTCGGAATCCTGCAGCCAGGATGGCATGGGGCAGCGCCTCCAGGGCAAGGTCCAGGAACGGTTGTCCGGGATGGCTCCACCGTGAACGGAGAGACCAAAGCCCGCGATTGCCCAGGGCAGTGTCCGACGTCGACTGCCCGGTCCCCCGAGCCGGCGAAGGATGACTGCCCCGCTGACTCGAGTTGTGAATTCGGCTGCAACACCGTGATCCTACACAACGGCGAAGAGCGATTTGAGAGATCGGATCTATCAATTCCAGGGCGGGGTCAAATCCATTTCGTCATGCAGCGCACGTACCGAAGTCGGCTCAGTTACAATGGGCCTCTCGGCTTCGGTTGGACGTTCAGTTACAATGAAGGCCTTTACATCCAGCCCAATGGCGACGCATCGCGTTTCAACGGGCGCGGCCGCATCGCCACCTGGGTGCGCCAAGCCGATGGCTCCTTCATTGCTCCCACCGGCGACTTTCGTTCCCTGAGCCAGCAACCCGATGGCACCTATGTGCTTCGGTCGGTGGACGGATTCCAAAGCTTCTACCGCGCGGACGGGCTCTTGTTCTGCCAGCAGGACCGGTTTGGAAACCGCATGCTCTTTGACTACGACGGACGGGGGAATCTCCATCGAGTCATCGATGCCTACGGACGCGAGATCGAGTTCACATTCGTCCCGTTCAGCGACGGCGTGGACCGTTTGGTGCGCATCACGGATTTCGCCG
>CAZYJB010000030.1:0-12630 GCA_964647675.1 uncultured Verrucomicrobiota bacterium
CGAACTCGCCGCGCGCATGCAACTCGCCGCGCCGGAGACCTTCGATCTGGCGAGGGAATCGGACACGACGCGCAGACTCTACGGGATCGACGATCCGGTGACGGCCGACTTTGGACGCCGTTGTCTGCTGGCGCGGCGACTGATCGAGCGGGGTGTGCGCTTCGTCCAGGTCTGGAGCGGTGCGGGCGGACCGTCCAACAACTGGGACAACCACACCGACATCATCGGCGAACTGCCCAGGATCGCGGTATCGACGGATCTGCCCATCGCCGGCCTGCTGACCGATCTGCGCGCGCGCGGACTGCTCGAGGACACCCTGGTCGTGTGGAGCACGGAGTTCGGGCGCATGCCGTTCACCCAGGGCGCCACCGGGCGGGATCATAACGGGGGGACGTTCCTTGGCTGGCTGGCGGGTGCCGGAATCAGGCCGGGCGTGGCGCATGGCGAGAGCGATCCGTGGGCCTGGAAGGCGGCGCGCGACAAGGTGACCACCTATGACCTGCACGCCACGTTGCTGCATCTGCTCGGGCTCGATCATGAGCGCCTGACCTTCCGACATAACGGAGCCGACCGACGGCTGACGGATGTGCATGGCCACGTGGTCCGCGAGATCCTGGCGTGAGTTCTCCGACTTTTTGCTGGCGAGATTTCTGCAACTCCCCTATCGCCTCGACCATCTTCACGCGAGCTCACACATGAGTATCCTCAATTTCCTCAAGTCCCAGGCCTGGGAGATCATCCAGTGGGAGGAGAACGACTCCCGCGACACCCTCAGCTTCCGGTGGCCGGACGAGGATCGTGAGATCAAGCGCGGCGCGCAGTTGATCGTGCGCGAGAGCCAGGCCGTGCAGTTCATGTACCTGGGCCAGTTCGGCGACACGTTCGGCCCCGGCAAGCACAGCCTGGTGACCGACAACATCCCGGTCCTGTGCCGGCTGAAGGGCTGGAAGTACGGGTTCGAGTCACCGTTCAAGGCCGACGTCTACTACGTCGTCACCCGCCTTTTTTCGGGCAACAAATGGGGCACCTCCAACCCCATCATGATGCGCGACCAGGACTTCGGCATCGTACGGGTCCGCGCCTTCGGCACCTATGATTTCCGCATTGTGGATCCGAAGGTGTTCCTCAAGGAGGTGGCCGGTACGGACAACCACTTCCGCCTGGACGAGTTCCACGAGACCATGCGTTCGCGCATCGTGAGCGTGTTCTCCGATGCGGTGGCCAGTGCACGCATCCCGGTGTTGGACCTGGCCACGCGGTACCAGGAAGTGGGCGAGGCCATCCTGCCGCTGGTCAATCCGCAGACGGTGGCCAAATACGGCATCGAGGTCACCAGCTTCATCCTGGAGAACACGTCGGTCCCGCCCGAAGTCGAGGCGGCCATCGACAAGCGTTCGAGCATGTCGGCCATCGGCAATCTCAACGACTACGTGAAGTACCAGATGGCGCAGGGGCTCGAGAAGGGCGACGGCGGCACGGGCAGCGCGGCTGCGCAATTGGGCATCGGACTCGCGATGGCGCAGCAGCTTGCCGGGCAGTTCAACCAACCGCCGGGCGCGGTGCCTCCGACATCGCCGGGCGCCTCGGCGGCGCCGGTCGCGGCCGCCGGCATTCCCCGCATGCTCACGCCGGCCGAGGTCGCGCAGTCGCTGGGCGTCACCGAGGCCGATGTGATGGCGTCCCTGGAATCGGGTGATCTGAAGGGCAAGAAGATCGGGGCCGCGTGGCGCGTGTCGCAGGCCGCGCTCGAAGAGTTCCTCAAGCACTAACGCTGCCGCACCCCGAGCCCGAGATTCCCGGAGACCGCCTGTCATCCTCCATGTCGGAACTTCGCGCCCTGAACAAGTTCGCGTGCCCGGCGTGCGGCGCCGACGCGCGCTGGGAGCCGTCTCGCCAGTCGCTGGTGTGCCCGTACTGCAGCACGGTATCGCCGGCCAAGCTGGCGGCCGACGGCTCGTTGATCGAGGAGAACGACCTGGTCGCAGGTCTGCGCCGTCTGACACCCGACCAGCGGGGCTGGCAGGCCGAGACGCGGTCGGTGCGCTGCCAGAACTGCGACGCCATCTCGGTCTTCAATCCGACGCATGTGGCGAAGGCGTGTGAGTTCTGTGGTTCCCCGGCCATCGTGCCGGTGGAGCAGCAGCAGGCGCCGATCCGTCCCGCCAGCCTGCTGCCCTTCAAAGTGCCGGAGGGCACCGTGCGCGAGCAGATGCGGCGCTGGTACGCGACACGCTGGTTCGCGCCCAACGCGCTGAAGTCGCGCGCCATCACGGACACGCTGCATGGCGTGTACCTGCCCTACTGGACCTTCGACGCGCAGGTGCATGCAGACTGGACCGCGGAGTCGGGCTACTACTATTACGAGACGGAGACCTATCGCGATTCGCAGGGGAATCTGCAGACGCGGCAGGTGCGCAAGGTGCGGTGGGTGCCGAGCTCGGGCAGCCTCGACCATTTCTTCGATGACGAGTTGGTGGCGGCATCGAAGGGCGTGCGCGGGGATCTCCTGACGAAGATCGAGCCGTTTCCCACGACCACGGAGCTCAAGCCCTACGATCCGGGGTACGTGGCCGGCTGGGTGGTGGAGCAGTACCAACTCGATCTCATCGCGGCGGCACAGCGGTCGCGGCAGAGCATGGACGGCAAGCTGAGATCGTTGTGCGCCTCGCAGGTGCCGGGCGACACGCACCGGAACCTGCGCGTCTCGGCGGATTACACGGGCCAGACCTTCAAGCACATCCTCGCGCCCGTCTGGCTGCTGGCCTATGTGTACGGAAGGAAAACGTTCCAGGTGGTGGTCAACGGCTCGACCGGTTCGATTGCCGGCGACCGGCCCTATTCGTGGATCAAGATCATGCTGGCGGTGATCGCGGGACTGATCCTCGCCGGCATCATCGCGGCGGTGGCGCAGCGATAGGTCCGATCGGCGTGCGGAACATCGACTCCCACTGCCGTCGGAAAGGCACCAACGCCACGCTGCGCACGAGGATCCAGCGCACGCGCGGGCGCGGCACTTTGATGCGACGCGACGGATCGAGGACGTTGCCGGTCCCGAGCAATCCCAACGTCTCCGCGCCGATCAGCAGCGGCAGCGCACAGGCGAGTCGTGCCCGTGATTGCGAAGCGGGCGTGGTGCAGGTGTAGCGCCATCCGGCGTTCAGGTGGGCGGAGGCGGTGGCGAGGTGTTCGCGATAGAGCGGGCGAAACCGCGGCTCCACCGAGGGATCGAGGAGGTTGCGCGGCGTGAGCCCAAGGCGGTCGAGACCGTCGGCGGGGAGATAGCAGCGGCCCTTGCGCAGGTCGGCCGGCAGGTCGCGCAGGATGTTGACCAGTTGGAGCCCCTTGCCGAAGCAGACGGCATCGTCGACGTAGCGCGCCAGGTCGAGCGGCGTGTCAGGGAACAAGTGCGAGCGGCACAAGCGCGTCCAGAATCCGCCCACGCAGCCCGCCACCCGGTAAGTGTAGTCGTCGAGTTCCTCCTGCCGCGCGAGCGCGATGATGTGGTCGTCATCGGCCCCCTGGAAACGCACCAGGTCGAGTTCCTGGCCGCTGGTGATGGTGGCGAGCACCTCGCGGATGCAGCAGCGGTCGAAGCAGGAGAGGCCGGCGAGGACTTCGATGGCCTCCTCGATGCGCAGCAGGAGGGAACGTTCCGCTGGCAGCGCCTGCCCGCGGGCCAGCGCGGAGAAGTCGAGAGGCTCGTCGTAACAGCCGAGGATGCGGTCGCGCAGCAGGCGCAGCAGCGTCAGACGATCCGCCACTGGCAGCAGCTCCGAATCGGCGATGGTGTCGGTCGCGCGCGCCAGGAGGTAGGCGAGGCCGATTTGGGCCCGGACCGCGCCGGGCAGGACGCGCAGCGTCAGGTAGAACGAGCGTGACACGTCCCGCAGCAGGTCGGTCAGAAGATCCGGTCGCGGGCCGTTCATTGGTGCGGCTATCGTAGCGTGTGGGGGGGATCGCGCCAGTGGCACCTGGTCTCTTCCGTAGCCGTCGCCGTGCCGGCGGCGCTGGCCGGTTCCAGCGACTCCAATTGCCAAGGCAGGTCAGCGCGGGCTGCACGCCCGCGGCCACCTCCGTCCGTAGCCGCGGCCGTACAGGCCGCGCGCGCACGCCTTCGGCGACCGCGTTCTCACCGGCCGTTCGAGCGCGAGCTGGGCGCTCGCGGCTACGGCGCTCCCGGGGCTGCTGTCAACGCGGCGCCCCGCACCTCCCAGCGGTGGAGACGGCGTCCCAGTTCGCGCGGCCAGCTTTCCTGGGTGCAAGTCATGAAGACTTGCCCGCGCGCGTGCTCGGCCCGTTCGAGCAGTGGCATCAGTCCTTCGCGGCGGTGCGCGTCCAGTTCTCCCATGACATCGTCGATGAGCAGGATGGGTGGCGTGCCAAACAGGCCGGAGAAGTATTCGGCCTGCGCCATCTTGAGCGCGAGGGCGAGGGAGCGCTTCTGTCCTTCGCTGGCGAATTGCGCGGCACTGCGCTCGTTGAGACGGAGCTGAAGGTCGTCGCGGTGCGGACCCAGCACCGTGGAGCGGAAGGTTCGCTCGCGCGCGGCACAGGCGGCGAGTTCCACCGTGAAATCGCCGCGCACCGAGGGCGCATAGTCGACGCGCAGGTCCTCGGCGTCATGACTGATGCGCCGGTAGGCGAGGCGCGCCAGGGCCGAGAGGCGCGGCACGAGTTCGGCACGGCTGTCCATCAGCACCTTGCCTGCCGTGACCAGTTCCTGAGTGAACGGCGCGAGGACGGCGGCATTGGGATCGGGGCGCTTCAAGAGCGCGTTGCGCGCCTGCAAGGCGCGCACGTAACGCTGGAGCGCGGCGAGGTAGCCGGCCTGAGTCTGCGCCAGGAGCAGGTCGAGGAAACGCCGGCGGACGCGCCCGGTTCCCTTCACCAACTGCAGGTCTTCAGTGCAGAAGACCACCGCGCGCAGGCGGCCGTAGTAGTCGGCGATGCGTTTGACCGGTTGTCCGTCGAGCGAGACCGAGCGCTCGGCGGCGGACCAGTACATCTTAAGATCGTGCTCGGCCTCGGCGATGAGATGGGCGCCGGCGAAATAGCCCTTGGCGCCATGCCGCACCATCTGTGCGCCGCCCACGCCGCGGAAGGAGCGCAGCGTGGCGAGCAGGTAGATGGCCTCGAGGATGTTGGTCTTCCCCTGCGCGTTGTCGCCGATCAGGAGCTGGAAACCCGGCTCGAAGGCCGCGTCCAGCCGCGCGTAATTCCGGAAATCGCGGAGCCGGAGGCGGGACAGGTGCACGGGGGGCGAGGGAGAGCCGGCGAGTCCGGGCGGCTATCGGTTCATCTGGGACATGCGCCAGTTTTCGAAAGCAAGCATGCCCATGAGGAGAGTGAGGAAGATGCGGCCGCTCATCAGCGCTAGGATGGCCACGGCGACGGCGCATACCAGGCCGACCATGCAGGTGAACTGCAGTCGGCGGTCGCCCAATGCCGTGCGCAGGAGCAGTCCGCCGTCGAGCGGCTGGATCGGAAGGAGATTGATGATGGTCCAGAAGTAATTGATCAGGACCAAGTTACTCAAAACCTCGGCGATGTCCGGCGCGAGGTTGGGAACGTAAATCCGCAACAGAAGCGCCAAGGTTCCGAGCGCGATGCTGGCGGCCGGCCCGGCGGCGGTGACCAGCAGGTCCTGACGCCGGTTGAATCGGGCGCCGTGCATGATCGCCGCGCCACCGAAGGCATGGAGGACGATCTCGGGGTCCGCGCCGTAGCGACGGCCGACCGAAGCGTGGCCCAGCTCGTGGACGAGGATGGAAAAGAACACGATGATGATCCAGATCGCCACCCCCGCGAAGTTGGCGAGGCTGGAATAGGCGTCCGGACGCAGGCCGCCACCCAGCAGCAACGCCGTGATCCAGAACCACAACTCCACCGTGACCGGGAACCCGAAGATCGTAAACCTCACCATGCGGGCACCGCCATGCCCCGGGATCGTCGAAATTGCAACTTCCCGGTAAGGTTAAGCGCATGAAATCGATCGCCGTTGTCGGTGCGTCCCGCGATCGCGCCAAGTTCGGCAACCTCGCCGTGCGCGCTTTCCACCAGCGCGGCTGGCGCGTGCTGCCGGTGAATCCGAAGGAAACTGAGATCGAGGGACTGGTCTGCTACCGTTCGGTGCTCGAGCTCCCGGAGCGGCCCGACCTGGTGAGCGTCTACCTGCCGCCTCCGGTTTCGTTAACGATACTGCCGGAGATCGCTGCGCGCGGTTGTGACGAGCTCTGGCTCAACCCGGGCTCGGAATCCGACGATGTCCTCCGCGAAGCCGAACGGCTGGGGTTGAACGTGGTGCAGGCGTGCAGCCTGGTGGGCCACGGGATTGACCATGCCGGGCTCTGACCTTTTTCCGCTTCGGCAACTCGCCGCACTTGGGGACAACGGTCGGGGAGAAACCTCGCGCCGTTATCGGTACCGTCACGGATTGAACCGCGCCCAGTCCGGTTGGGAATCTGAAGTTGCTTCCCGCTTGGATGACGGCAGATTGCGTCAGTGAACTGCATGAAGATGTTCATGGTCCGCGCCGCGTTGCTCGTTGGAGTGCTTCTCTTGCCGGCTCGCGGGCAGCCGCCGGTCCCGCAACCTCCTGTCAGTCAGGCGCAAGCAACTGTCGGCGTCGGTACCGCCCAAGCCGCGGGTGATAAGGCGGCCGTGGCGGATCCCAAGCACCTGCTCGATCAGGTTCCGCCGCCGGTTGCCGTCCCCCGGGAACCCAAGATTTCGCTGCGGGAGGCGGGGACGATTGCCCGTGCGACCGGCACCGTGCTCACCCAGGGGCACTACCGCCAGACGCCGCTCAGCGACGAGATTTCGCGCACGTTCTTCACCAATTACCTTTCTGCGCTCGACTACGCGCGGCTGGTCTTCACGCAGGCCGACGTCCACGAGTTTGCGGACAAGTACGCCGAGCGGCTCGACGACCTGACCAAGGAAGGGGATGCCTCGCCGGCCTACCGGATATTCAAGCGTTACCTGACGCGGCTCGAAGAGCGCAACGACCTTGCGCAGAAGCTCCTGACGCAGCCCTTTGAATTCACCGCCGAGGAACGGTTCAATCCCCAGCGCGACAAGCAGCCGTGGCCCAAGGACGACGCCGAGGCGGCGGAGTTGTGGACCCGCCGTGTGCGGTTCGACGTCCTTCAAGGGCGCCTCGCGAAGGACAAGCCCGAGGAGGTCGTGTCGAAGCTGGCCAAGCGTTACAACCGGATGCTCAAGACGATGAAGGACTACGATGAGGAGGAGATCCTCTCCACTTATCTCACGTCCCTCGCCAACGCTTTCGATCCGCACTCCGACTACATGAGCCAGTCGGAGGCCAAGCAATTCGAGATCAGCAACGTGAAGCTTTCGCTGAGCGGCATTGGGGCGCTGCTGGAATGGGATGACGGCTATACGCGGGTAAAGAGCCTGGTCCCGGGTGGTCCCGCCGAGCGCAGCAAGCAGCTCAAGCCCAAGGACCGCATCGTGGCGGTGGCGCAGGGCGAGGGCGAGCCGGTGGACGTGGTCGAGATGCGCCTGAACAAGGTCGTGGAATTGATCCGTGGCAAGAAGGGCTCTGAAGTCCGGCTGACCATCGTGCCGAGCGAATCCGAGGACGGCACGCGGCGCGTGGTGGGGATCGTGCGGGACGACGTGCCGCTTTCCGAACAATTCGCCAAGGCGCGCATCGTGGATCTTCCCGCGGCGGACGGGCGGCCCACCAAGCTGGGCATCATCATCCTGCCGCAGTTCTATGAGCACTGCGCTCGGGACGTCGAGAAGCTGATCGCGCGGCTCAAGGAGGAGAAAGTGGAGGGTCTCGTGCTCGATCTGCGGCGCAACGGCGGCGGCATTCTCGAAGAGGCCATCGAACTGACCGGCTTGTTCATCCGGGAAGGCCCGGTGGTGCAGGTCAAGGGACACAATGGGGCGGTGCGCATCCTCGAGGATGAGAACCCGAAGGTGACCTGGGAAGGACCGCTGGTGGTGGCGGTCGGGCATCTGAGCGCGTCCGCCTCGGAAATCGTCGCGGCGGCGCTGCAGGATTATGGCCGCGCGCTGATCGTGGGCGATTCCGCCACCCACGGGAAAGGGACGGTCCAGACGCTGGTACCGCTCTCGCAGTTCTTTAACCGCTTCACCCTGGGTGCCAACGCCGGGAAGCTGAAGTTCACCGTGTCGAAGTTCTATCGCATCGCCGGTGGCACGACCCAGAAGTACGGCGTCACGCCCGACATTTCTCTGCCCACGGTGCTCGATTACATGGATCTCGGGGAATCGCACCTGCCGAACTGCCTGCCGGCCGATCGCACCCCGCCGCTCGAGTTCAAGCGCATGGAAGAAGTTCAACCTTACGTGAACGCGCTGCGCGAGCGCTCCATGAACCGCGTCGCCAGCGCGCGCGAGTACGCTTTCATCCTCGAGGACATCGAGGAGATGAAGAAGCGGAAGGCGGACCCGAGCGTTTCGTTGAACGAAGCGGCGCGACTTCAGGAGAAGAACGATCGCAAGGCGCGGGACGAGGCGCGCAAGAAGGAGCGCAAGGAGATCGAGCCGACGCCTGTGCCCATCTTCGAGGTCACGCTGGAGTCCATCGACAAGGGCGAGGCGCCCAAACAGGTGGTGGCCAAGAAGGTCGATAAGGAAGCGAAGGACGCCGCGGCGGGCGAGGATGGTGAGGAAGAGCCGGCGGATGAAGAGGAGCGGTTGGAGCCGCAGTTGCGCGAGACGCTGTCCATCCTCAATGACTATCTCGACGCCCTGGCGGCCAAGGGACATCGCTGGGTGATGGACCATCGCGCGGCGCGTCAGGCGCCCCAGTGATCCGGGCGGCGTGACGGGCCGACCACTTTTCGCTTTATCGGTGCCGCGATCGGCTTTCAAGTGGACGCCACCAAGCGATTCCCCGCTGGAAACCGTCATGAAAATCCCCCTGCTCCCGATCGTCGCCGCCGCTCTCGCGTCCCTGTTGCTGGCTCTCACCGGTTGCGGCGGGGGCGGCAAGACCAAGATGGACACCGCGGACTTCGAGAAGGCGTTTGCCGCGGCGGACGCCTCTTTGAAGGGGCCGGCCGACGAAGCGGTGAAAGCGCTCAAGGCGGGAAAAATCTTCGACGGCGCCACGGCGCTCGCGAATCTGGCCAAGGCGAGCGAGAAACTCAGCGAGGAACAGAAGAACGCCATGATCAACCTCGGGTCCACGATCCAGCTCGTGATGTCCGAGGATGGCGACAAGGCGGACCTGAAGGTTTACCAGGCCGTGGACGACATGGTGAACACACTGAACGACCAGCCGTTGAAGCCGGTGGGGACGGACCCGGATCGTTCACGTCCGATCGAGCCGCCGCCGGCGGAGTAAGGCGCGGGTTTTTCGTGGGGTGGGGCTTCAGCGGGGGCTCCGAGGGCGCGGAAGCAAGCCTCAAGATGGATGCGGCGCGAAACTTGGCGAAGAATCCCGTTGCCAACTGGGTCGCCGGCCGACAGTTTGTCCGCGGTTCGGGGCGTAGCGTAGCCTGGTAGCGCGCTTGTTTCGGGTACAAGAGGTCGTGAGTTCGAATCTCACCGCCCCGACCATTTTTTCCTTCTTCGGGATTTCCCCCGGTCTCATTTCCCACGGCCTTCAACGCGGAGACGACGCGCTCAGAAATCGGCCGCGCGCGCGGATCCTTCGATCGCGCGGAGCGTTCCGGTGGTCGATTTGCCGGGCACGAGGGTGAGAAAGGCGATACGTCCGCCCAGCGATTCCACGGCGCGGCGCTCGTCCTGGTTCAGGGTTTCCAGCGTGTAATCGGCGCCTTTCGCCCAGACATCGGGCTGCGCCAGACGCAGGAACTCCAGCGCGCTGGTTTCAGGAAAGACACAGACCGCATCCACGCAGCCAAGCGCCGCGACCAGGAGAGCCCGATCGCGCTCCGGGTTGACCGGTCGGGTGGGTCCCTTGAGGGCGCGCACCGAGGCGTCGCTGTTGACCCCCACGAGGAGCAGATCGCCTTCCGCTCTGGCCGCCTCGAGGTAGGTGGCGTGACCCAGGTGGAGAATGTCGAAGCAGCCGTTGGTCACCACGACGCGGCGCCCGGGTATGCGCTGACCGGCGCGCCAGGCAGACAGGCGGTCGAGCGGAACCAGTTTCTCGGCGAAGCGCATGGGTGGAGTGTGCGACGCGTGGTGGCCCGTGCAATGCCTGGATAATCCAGCCGGCCGAGCCCTAGGCAGGGGGACCCCCGACCACGCAGTGGCTGCGCAGCCACGCCGAGTAGCCGGCGTCATCGAGCGCCCCGGCGGCCAGCGCGAGGGTTCGCATGGTGGCATCCACTTCAGTGGCTTGCAGGCGTTGTCCGTTGAGTTCGAGGAAGAGCGCGGCGAGGGCGAATCCGAGTCGGTTGTTGCCGTCGAGGAAGGGGCGGTTGATCACGATCCCGGCGGCGTAGGCGGCGGCGAGGTCGAACACCGATGGCGCCCCGAAACTGGCGCGCTGACGCGGCCTGCGCAGGGCGGTGTCGAGGAGGCTCTTCTCGCGCATACCCGCGAGTCCGCCGTAGTCGGCGAGGAGCCGCTCGTGTACCGCGACGACCGCGTCGCGCAGGAGCCAGACGGGCTGGTTCACCGCGCGAGATCCCGGAGGGTGGACGGATAGCGGCGCAGCACGCTTTCCGCGGCGTTCATCTGCTCGAGGAACCCGGCGCCGATCCCGGGTGTGGTAGTGAGCCGGTAGCCACCGTGGACGGCATCCGTGAGGTAGAGGGCGTCTCCGTCCGTGACGCCGAGTTGCGCGGCGACGCGCTCGGGAAGCCGGACCCACAGGCCGCCGCCGAGGGCGCGCACCTTGAGTTCGAATGCCATGGGAAGAGCTTGGCGGGCGCGGACGAAGCGGGCAACTCCCCGATCTCGTAGTCGCCGCCGTCCAGGCGGCGCTCACCCGCTTTCGCAACTCCCTTCGGCAAAGGCAGTCAGCGCAGGCTGCACGCCTGCGGCTACGTTCGTCGTAGACGTCGCCGTCCAGGCGACGCTCGATTGCTCAAGCGACTCCAGCTGCCAAGGCCAACCAGCGCAGGGTGGACGCCTGCGCCGTCGGGGGAGGGCCTCGCCGAGCCGGGATCACCCGTCGAGCTGTGGCAGGCTGGCCGCGGCGACGGCCTGGCCATGGCGCTTGGAAGTCTCGTCGGGCGTGTGGAACGCCAAACGTTCGGCGAGTTCGGGGAACTCCGCCTTCAGCACCGCGCGCGCGCCGTCGAGAATGAGGGTCCCGCCGTCGCCGGTCATCACGCGTCCCAGCACGAGCACGTGGTCGCAGTCGTAGAACGAGGCGAAGTGGGCCAGGCCGTAGCCGAGGTAGACGCCGAGCGTCTGGTAGATGCGATGGGCGCGCGGATCGCCCTGAGCCATGAGGGCCTGGACATGCTTGAGGCGTTCGGGCAACGGCAGGTCGGCGGTCACCTCGATGCCAGCCGGACCGACGAGGCGGCCGACAGCCTGTTGCGAGAAGTACTGCGATCCCACGCCGCGGTCGCAGCTCCATTCGTCGCGCGGTCCTTCGGGCCGGTAGTCGACGGGCACGAAGGCGAGTTCGTTCAGCCACGAGGTGATGTTGCCTTCGCGCGTGACGTAGCCGGCGGCAGTGCTGGTGCCCATGGCGATGCCGAGCACGGCATTCTTTCCGAGCGACATGGACCCGGCGAGCGCCGTGACCTCGCCGTCGTTGGCGACTTCGAACGGCACGTTGTTCCAGGCCTTCTTCAGATCAAAGAACAGATTCTTGATGCGCGTCTCGAAGGCGTCCGGCGGGACTGCGCGGTAGAGGGAGGCCACCTTGGGACGGTTGTTGACGTAGACCCCTGCCGCGCTGCCGCCGATGGCGTCCACGCGCGGCAGATGTGCCGCCGCCTGGCGCAGCGAATCCATGATGCCGTCGTAGTGATATTGCGGATCCGCCTGCTTGATGGGATCCCAGACCGTCTCCTCGGTGAAAACGGGTTCGCCATCGATGACCGCGGATACCTTGCGATCGCTGCCGCCGAGGTCGAAGCCGATGCGGCAGCCGCGCCAGTTCCGGCCCAGGGGACGGGTCGCGGAGCGGTCGGCGGGCACCGGTGACGTGTGCTCCACGGTCAGCGGCTTCTCGTAGACGCGTCCGCCGATGATCTGGGCGTCGAACCGGCCGTTCTCCGTCTCCGCGTAATGTCGGCGCAGCGAGTCCACCAGCGACCGCGGGCCGTCGACCGAGAGTTTCCAACCGCCGCGCGACCAGAGCAGGAACTTGGCGAGGCGCTCGAGAAAGTAGGCATTGGCAGCGGCCTGCGGATGATCGGGCGGCAGAAACGAACGACGGAACGAGAAGGACGAGCCATCGGCCTGCTCGATGGCGATGCCGAGCGGCAGAGCTCGACCGCTCGCGGCCGCAGTGCGCTCGAAAGCGCGCACTGCGAGCGCGGCCGGGCGGAAGCCGGGATCGAGGATGGGGACCACTGCGGGGGCGACCAGGAAGGGCGCGGACGAATCCATGCGCGAACTGTGCCGAAGGCCTCCGCAGCCGTCGAGTGGTCGGCCGTCGGAGCGCGATGGCAAACACTCGCCACCCCGCGTGGTTTAGTCCGGGTCGCAACCGTGCGCGGGATTCTGGGGCGTTGACTGCGGACCCGGAGAATC
>CAZYJB010000031.1:0-12519 GCA_964647675.1 uncultured Verrucomicrobiota bacterium
CTTGGTCCTGGGCTGCCGCCAGGGTCAGCAGGATCAAGAGCGCCATGGTTTTCCCGCGGAGCCCGGTCAGGGCAGGTCGAGGAGACGGTGGAACTGTGCACGGCCAGAGGCCGGGACGGCGATGAGGATTCCGTCTTCGGGAGGCGAGGAGATGGCGTTCGCGATCCAGGTGACGAGATCCACGGAGGATTCCAGCTGGCAGCGCCGTCCGTAGGCAGTATCGAGACGAAGGTGAAGCGTGCCTTCACGGTGGGTGATCAAGGTCAGCCGGGGTGGAGGCGGCGGGTCGGCGACGCGCCATTCCAGGCGGAGAGTGCCGAGCCCGAGCGTGGCGGGAGAGATCGAGGAGCGTGTGCCGCGACGCAAACCGATGCGGAGGGTTCCGAACTCCGAGACGCGTACTGCTGGGATCCAATGTTCCCTGGCGGGCGCGAGGGCGGGGTCGAACGCGACGGAGGCCGAAGTGGACCCCGCCGCGAAGATCCGGGAGACGTCCAGCGGGGAGGCATCGGTGCGCGAAGCCAGAACGCCCACGGCAATGACGTGGGAGGGATCGAGGCCCGAGACGAGGAATTCCGGTCCGGCATTGGTGCCGGGTGGAAGGACCGCCGCGAGGGCATCCTGAATCGCGGAGAGAGGGAGTCCCGCGGCCGATGCAATACCGGAGGGGACTGCCCGATCGAACGGGCGCGCGACCGTAAGTGTGACGGGGGTTGGTTCGCCTGAGACTTCGAGGAGAGACGACAGCTGACTGCCGGCGGTGACGGCGTCGGGAGGGGTCAGGTTGTTCCAGTGCGCGAGTGCTTCCGGCGGGGCCGCGCTGGAGGGGAACTCGGCGGCGCCAAAGTCGATGAGAACGACGCGTCCCGACGCGCCGCCTTCCGCGAGGCGGAGGACGCCGAGGTAGGTGAAGTGATTGGCGTTGTTGTTGCGCGGTCCCGGGGACAGCGCGATGTCGAGGGATCCATCCGCGCGGGGGAGGATGTCCTCGGCCCTCGCGACGTTCGTCACATTGTTGGCGGCATCCAGGAACGCCTCGGTGACCGAGGCGCCGGTGACGGTGTAGCGGGTTTCGCGGCGGTCGCCGACGCCGGTGCGCGAGGCGTAGAACGTGAGGTCGACCGGGCGTGCCGGGTCGAGTCCCGTGAGGCGGAACGCGGGAAGGAGGTTGGCCAGACCACCGAAAGACTCGGTGTTGCCGAAGAGGGAATCCCGGGTGGCGGACGTGGGAAACGGCGCACCCGCGGCGGTGGTGCCGTTCTGATTGGCGCCGTTGAAGCGGGAGAGGAGGACAAGCCCGAGGGGCGTGCGGCGTCCGTCGACACTGACGAGCGTCGACAGGCTGCCGCCGGCGCTGGCCCCAGGAGAGGCTGTCAGGTTGTTCCAGACGGCGTTGGTGGAGCTCGAGCCGGCGAGCGTGGGCGAGTCGGCGGAGCCGAGATCGATCAGGACCGTCCCGAGCGGGGTGCGCACGGGTTGCTCCGGGTGGGCGCGTGCCCAGGCCTCGAGTTCCGGCGCGAGGATCGATCGCCAGAGCGCATAACCGGAGGCGTTGAGGTGAAGCCGATCCTCGACGAACAGGTCGGCGCGCGGGCGGCCTGTGGTATCGAGCATCGGAGTCGCGACATCGATGAACCGGCAGTGCGCGCGAGCGCGGCAATCGGCTGCGACGCGCCGGTTCAGTTCCGACTGCGCGGCAAGTTGCGCGACTCGGCTGGGGCTGGGTTTGACGGCGACGAACCAGACGTGGGTTTCGGGCAGGTCGGACGCAACGCGTGTCAACAGGTTGGTCCAGTCGGCGAAGACCTGTCCGACCGAACGTCCCGCGGCGAGGTCGTTGTCTCCCTCGTAGACGAGCAGCAGGGAAGGGCGCAGCGGCGGCAACAGGCGCGGATAGTATTCGAGGACATCCGGGAACTGCGATCCGCCGAAGCCGCGATTGACCACCTGGAATCCCGGAAAATCGGATTCCAGGTTCGACCACCGCGTGAAAGTGGAGGAACCGACGAACGCGATGAGACCGGGCGGCGGTGGCTGACGCGCCACCGCCGCCTCGAACGCGGCGATCTCCGACTCGAATCCCTGGGCGTGCGCGCCGAAGCGCCCGGTGAGGGACAGGAACAAGCCTGCGAGCAGGTGAATTGCTGCCTGGTTTCCGCGCCTCATGGGAACGCGACGGCCTGAAAGAAGCGGTAGGCCTCGGAGACCTCGAGGTCGACCGTGGTGCTGCCGGGGGCCAGGGTGACGCTCCGGATTTCGGACCATTCCCGCAGCGTGCTTGAGCCGAGGATCCGGTAGGTCGCACCGGTCGTGCCGGAGAGTTGGAAGCGGAAGCTCGAGCCGACGCGGACCGGCGAGGCGAAGCGCGCTGGCTCTGCGGCGGTGGGAGCGGTCCAGGTCACGCGCAGCACCCCGAGATAGACGAAGTGGTTGCCGTTGTCGTTGTTCGGGCCGGGGCTGAGCGCAATGTTGAGGATTCCGGCGGCGGAAGGTTTCACGCCCTCGAGACGCGCGATCTCCGTTTCGTTGTTCGCAACATTCAGGTCGACGCTGGATTCCGTCGCGCCCTGGACCGTGTAACGGGTTTCACGGTTGTCACCGACGCCGAGGCGGGAGGCGTAGAACTCGAGCGTGTAGGCGGTGGTGGGATTCAGCCCCGTCAGATTGAAGACGGGCGTGATGTTTTCGAGCTCGCTGAAGATCTCGGTATTGCCGAAGAGCGAATCGCGCGTGGCGCTGACGGGGAAGGGGGCTTCCGTCGTGACGCCGTTCTCGTTGGCGCCGTTGAAACGGGAGACCATGCGCAGCGCGATGGAAGAGGGGCTGCCATCGAAGCCGACGAGCGGGTCGAGGACCGAGGCCGGGTTGGCGCCGAACTCGGCGGTGACGTTGTTCCAGGCGAACTCCGTGCCGCCGAGGGTCTGGGAGCCCGTCGCGCCGAAGTCGACGAGGAAACCCGGCGGCACGATAGGAGTGGATTCGACCCGCAGCGCGCCGAGGTAGGTGAAGCGGTTTCCGTTGTTGTTGTTTGGGCCCGGGCCGAGCGTCACGACGATTTCGCCAGCGGCGGACGGCACCATGCCGTGGACCGTGGCGGTGCGGTCGACGTTGTTCGCGGCGTCGAGATCGGCGAAGGCTGTGGTCGCTCCGGTCACCGTGTAGCGCGTCTCGCGATGGTCGGTGACGCCGGTGCGCGAGCCGTAGAAGTGGAATGCGTAGCGGTTCGAGGTGGAGAGCCCGGTCAGCTTGAACGAGGGGAAGATATTCTCGAGTCCACTGAAGGCAGCGGTGTTGCCAAAGAGCGAATCGCGCGTCGCCGAGGTGGGAAACACCGTCGCGGTGGTGGAACCGTTCAGATTCGCGCCGTTGAACCGCGCGATCATCTGCAGGGCGGCGCCGGTCGCCGTGCCATTCGTCGTGACCAAGTCGGCGAGGCGACCCTGGGGATTGATGCCGATGTCGGAGGTCACGTTGTTCCACGACGCGCCGGGCGACGGTTCCTCGGTTTCCGTAGGGGCGCCGTCCGAGCCGAAGTCGACGAGGTACCGCGTGCCGCCGGTGGTTTCGATGCCGAGCACGCCGAGGTAGGTGAAATGATTCGCGTTGTTGTTGTTCGGGCCGGCGGAGAGCTCCACGAGCACCTCGCCGCTGGCGTCGGCCGCGATTCCCGCGAGACGCACCACGTTGGTGACATTGTTGGCGGCATCCAGGTCCACGAAGGCGGTCTGCGCGCCGGTGACGGTGAAGCGCGTTTGCCGGTTGTCGGCCACGCCGAGGCGCGACGCGTAGAAGGTCAGGGTGCAGCTGGCGCCCGGTTCGAAGCCGTAGACCTTGAAGGCGGGGGTGAGGTTCTCGAGCGATCCGAACAGCTCGGTGTTGCCGAAGAGCGAGTCGCGTGTGCCGCTGGCGGGATAGGGGCCGCCCGAAGTGGCGCCGCTTTCGTTCGCGCCGTTGAAGCGCGAGACGATCTGCAGGGCGAGCGCGGAGGCTTCACCGGTGGTGCTGACCAGGCCCGGCACTTCGGAACCCTCGGTCCCGCCCAAACTGGCCGGGAAGTTGTTCCAGTGCTGGGCGGTGCCTTGGGACGCGCCCCCGCTCGGGGAGTCCGGGGCGCCGAAATCGAAGAGTAACGTGGCCGCGTGCGAGCGCGAAGCGCTCGCGAGCATCAGCGATGTGGCAAGCAGGAGCCGCGCGACGCGCGCGGGGGCGGCGGGGCGGTGGGACGGTTCAACGTGCATGTCGATCAGGGGAATGGAGACACCGGATCCAGCGCCCGATTTGGGCGATGATGACCATCACGGTGGATGCCGATTGGTTCGCACGGAACCGCGAAGCGATTCAATCTGGATCCTGTCGTGACGCGCCAACGGCGCCTGGTTCGGCGGGGTTCTTGCCGAACTGGCGATTCCATTGCGCTGGAGATCCCTCGTCGGGCGCGGCCGGACGACGGCGTTGACGAGGGAGCCGGTTTCGCGGGCTGGCAGGGAGCAGTCCCTGCCGTGCGCATCACGCGCGTCGCGGGGAATCAGAAAGGCATGGGATACCGGGGTCGGGACCGGTAGTCGCCCAGGATCTCGACGACTTCCTGAGAAGCCTGCGGGCTGCGCAATCTCTCGATGGATTGGGTCATCAGCGCGACCAGTTCGCGGAGTTCCCGGGCGGCCAGTTTGGCGTCGAAGCGGGAGGCGCTGGCGAATGGCAGCAGGTAGGGACGCAGCGGGGCGTAGCGCGGGTGGGCCGAGATGGCGAAGCGTTCTTCGCGCAGTTGGTTGACCTGTTCGCGCAGCACCTCGTTGTACACCTTGAGCTTCTCGTCGGTGAGGCGGGCGGCATCAGCCTCCTCGCGCAGGATGAACTGGATCTCCATGCGCAGGAGCGCGTGCAGGTCACCGGCCTTGTAGGCGACCGTGAGTTCCTTCATCGACTGCTCCTTCTCGTGGCGGCGCACCGGATCCTGCTCGAGATCGGGGTGGAGGAGCTTGGCGAGCTGCCGGTAGAGGGTGTTGAGGTTGCGGGACCGGAGTTCTTCGGCTTCGCGCTCGCGTTGTTCACGGTCGAGTTCCCGCTTGGATTTCGGGCGCGCTGCGGACCGGCCGGCCGGGGCGCCGTCCTCCCGGGCGTCGACGCGACCTTCGATCTCCCGAAGTTTGGCATCGAGCTCCGCCTCGGTCATGTCGGGCCGGATCTCGGAGAGATCGAGGTCGACGCCCATGGCGCGGCAGAAGTCCTCCATCTCGTCGCGCATGGCCTTGAACTGCGCTTTATCGCGCGGGCTGGGCGGCGCCTTCTGCAGTTCCTCGTGCACCTGGCGCAGGTCGTCGTCCAAAACCGTCTCGAGCTGGAGCACGCCCTGGATCTGTTCGAGCAGGACCTCGGTGAGCGTCTGGCGCTGGCGCGGCTTGAGCTTTTTGTCCTTCTGCAGGAACGGCCGGAGGGACCGGATGATGGTCTTCCGCGCCGCGGCCACCTCGAGTTCGGCCGGACGCAGGTCGCGGGCGTAGGCGGTCAACGCCTTGTCCCAATCGCGGGTGTCGGACTCGATGCCGCGCCGCAGGGCTTCGATCTCGCGCACGAGGCGGTTGAAGGCCTTCTGCGCCTTGGAAAGCTGGGCGTTCGGTTGCTTGTCGAGCCGGATCAACAGGCTCGGCGGTGAGCCAGGCAGCGGAGTAGGTGGCTGAGGGATCGCGAACAGTTCCGACTGAACGTCCATGCGCGCGACTCTCGGGGCCGGTTCGGAGTCGTCGAGTGCAAATTCAGCCCTTCAGTCGGTGTGTCAGCCAGCCGGCTGCGGCGCCGGCGAGGACGAGCCACGCGGAGTTGGTTTTGAACCGGAGCAGCAGCAGGGCGCTCAGGCCGGCCAGCGCGGCGGTCCACGGTCCCTGAATCGCAGCGCGGCCGAGTTGAAGGGTGACGAGCGTCATCAGCGCGAGGGACGCGACCGTGACACCGTCGAGCATGGCGCCGGCCGTGGGCGATTGCCTCAGGCGCGGAATGAGCGGCCCGCTCAGCGCGACGAAGATGAAAGCGGGCAGGAAGATCCCGATTGTTGCTGCCACCGCCCCCGGGAATCCGGCCAGCAGGTAGCCGATGAACGTTGCGGTGGTGAAGACCGGACCCGGTGTGAACTGGCCCACCGCCACGGCATCGAGCAGCTGCGGCTCCGTCAACCACCCGCGGCGCTCGACGAGGTCGGAGCGCAGAAACGCCAGCAGCACATAGCCGCTGCCAAAAAGGACCGAGCCGATCTTGAGGAAGAGTCCGAAGATCGCCCAGGCGCCCGGGGCGATCGCCATGGTGGCCGCGGCCGCGCCCGACCCGGCGGCGAGGGTGGTGGTGGGCGACGGGGCCGCCGCCAGCGGCATCAGCATGGTCCGAGATGAGCCCGCGCCGGAGGCTTTTCCGGCGGACAGGTATGCGGCCAGGGCGGACAGCACTCCCGTACCGAAGAGTACCGCGAGTTCATGCAGGCCGAGGGCGCTGGCGACGAAGGCGAGTACGCCGGCCGCCGCCAGCAGGCGTGATTTCACGGCGGAATGCGCGAGACCGACCAGGGCCTGCGCCACGACGGCGAGGATGACGGGCTGGATTCCGGCGAGCAGGCCGCGCGCGTCGGGCAGCGTGCCAAAGCGGACGTAGGCCCACGCGATGGCGGTCACGATGACGGCGGCCGGCAGAATGAAGCACGCCCCGGCGACGATCAGCCCGGGCCAACCCGCGCGGCGGTGGCCGAGGTGGATGGCGAGTTCCGTGGAGTTCGGGCCGGGGATGAGATGGACGGCGCCCAGGAGATCGAGGAACTCGTCGCGGGACACCCATTGGCGGCGGCGCACGATCTCCTCCTCCATCATGGCGATGTGCGCTGCCGGTCCGCCGAAGGCGATCGTGCCCAGCCGGAGAAAGACCGCCGCCACCTCGGCGAGGGGATGGTCGGCGCGCGGGGAACCCATGGCTTGCTCCGCCAGGGAGGCGGAAGCTACTTGAGCGTCTGGAGAAAGGCCTGGACGTCGGCGAGTTCCTGCGCGGTAAACACGTCGCCCATCGGCGGCATGGGGGAGAGACCGAGCGCTTCGTAACCTTCGGCGAGGACCTTGCTGGGTTCGAGGAGGCTCTCACGGAGGTAGGCGAGGTCCTTGCGCGAGGCGATGCCGTCCAGCGGCGGTCCGACGGTGCTGCCTTGTCCGTGCAGTTGATGGCAGTAGACGCAGGCGGCGGCGTGCTTGTGGAAGATCTCGTCGCCGCGGACCGCGTCACCGGCGCCCACCTCCACCGGCTTCTCATCCACCGGCAACAGTTCCACCAGGCGCACGTCGTCGAAGGACCCTTCGCCGCGTGCGACGAAGAGGATGTTGATGCTGCCGCGGGTGGCCTGGCCGCTGTTGAACAGCGCCTCGACCTCCTGCCATTCGCCGTCGCGGGTGACGCGCTCGGTTTCATAACGGTTGAGGTGGTCGTTGAAGCTGAGTTTGCCGCGCAGGTTGGAGCCCTTGACCCATCCCGCGAGGCGGTAACGCGTGTTGGGTTGGAGTTCCACATCGGCGTACAGGCTGGTGTCGGCCTCGCCCTCCGGCGCCACGCAGCGCACGGCGCGATCACCGGTGTGGGCGGAGCCCGTGCCCTGAACCGAGGTCCAGACTGCCGCGCGGTTGGACGGGCGATTGCCGTAGTCGCGGCGGCGCCAACCGGTGGGCATGCCTTCCGCGTCGAGCGTCTCGAGGCCGGGATTCGGAAGCAGGTTCGGGCCTTCGCGGAACAACTGGACCTGGTGACGGCGCGCGAGCAGTTGCACCGCCTCGGCGAGCCAGGGGTCGCTGCGTTGTGCGGGATTGCGCGAAAGGCTGGCGGCGACGGTCTGGATCTGCGGCGTGGTGGGGAACTCGGCCAGCTTCACGAAGGCGGCGAGGCGCGTGATGAGGTCCGGATCCGAGACCACGCCGGCGCTGAAGAAGAGCGTCTGGCCTCGGGCGTCCGCCGGGAGCGCGCGCACCGCATTGCGCCGCAGCTCCGCATGGCGTGAGAGCAGTGCTGTGCGGTGGGTGTCGTCGTCGAGTTGCCCAAGACCGTGCAGCGACCAAAGCGCATGGATGGCGGACAGCGCGGCATTGGTCCGCGTCACCAGCGCGCGCAGGTCAGGGACGGCGTCGGTCTTGCGGCCTTCGACGAGGAGGCGTTGCGCGGTGAGGCGCCAGGAAGCGGTGTCGTGGCCGAGCGCCTGCACGAGTTGGGACGAGGCGGCGCGCTCGAGGGACTTGAGCGTGGCCGGACGCGCCTGATTCCAGACAACGCGGTAGATGCGTCCGCGCGCGTGGTCGCGCAGCGGATTGACGTGCGCGCCGCCGACGCCGGTCTCGGCGCTGTAGCCGCCGCGCGCGACGCTGGGGGTCGGGTTGTGCTGGATGATGTAGTTCTGCCAGTCGGCGAACCACACCGCGCCGTCGGGTCCGACCTCGGCGAACACGGGCGACATCCACTCATCGCTGCTGGCGACGAGGTTGAAGCCGTCCCGGGCGACGTAGCCGGCGCCGTGGGTGCGCACATCCATGAGGGCGATGATCTTCATGGTTGGCTCGCAGACCATGGCCATGCCCTGCAGGCGCGGTGGCAGGTTGGCCGATTCGATGAAGGCGCTGCCGGCGGCCGCGGTGTAACCGCCGAAGACGTCCACCTGGCGGAAGTTCGGGGTGATGGTGTGCGCCGTGTCGACGAGGTTGATCTTGCGCGCCGTCATGCCGCGCGCGCCGGTCGGGAAGGCGGTGGCGGGGATGCCACCATAGAAGATCGGTGCGCCATTGGCCGTGCCGCCGAACTGGTCGCCCGCGCGATTGGCGCTGTGGCCCCAGGAGTTGTTGGAGAACTGGTGCAGGAACTCGAGGGCCGAGCCGTCGGCCCGGAACCGGAAAGTGCCCTGGCGGAACTCGAGATCGCGTCCTCCGACGTAGCCCTTGAAGCCCGAATAGCCCACGCAGCCGTAGAGCCAGTTGTCGTGGCCGTAGTGCAGGTTGTTGGCCTGCGCGTGCGTGTCGCCGATACCCCAGCCTTCCATGATCACCTGGCGCACGTCGGCGCGGTCGTCGCCGTCGGTGTCCTTGAGGAAGAGCAGGCGCGGCGGCTGCGCGACGATCACGCCGCCGTTGGCGAAGACGAGACTGGTGGGGATGTTCAACTTGTCCGCGAACACGGTGAATCTATCCGCCCGCCCGTCGCCGTCGGTGTCGGTGCAGATGCGCAGCGAATCGTTGCCTTCGCCGGTGGGTTGGACGTCGTGCGGGTAGTCGCGCGTCTCGGCGACCCAGCAGCGGCCGCGTTCGTCCCAGGCCATGGCAATGGGTTTGGCAATGTCGGGTTCGGCGGCGAACAGTTCGAGCCGCAGATCAGGGGCAACCTGCGTGCGCTCGATGCTGCCCCTGGCGGAGAGCGGATGCTGGAAGGTGACCGCCTCGGCGCGGCGCTCGTAGTTGGCGACGTTGGCGTTGGGTTCGCGGCGCTCCGGCTCGCGTGCGGCCAGGAACGCCTCGTACTGCCGGCGACGCAAGGCAGGCAGATGATCGAACAGGTTGGAGCGCACCTGCCCAAGAAAGGCCGGGTCGGACCACGATTTTTCGTCCACCCCGAAGCTCAGTGTGATCCGGCGCGCCAGCGGCATGGCCTGCGCCGAGGGAAAGCGGTCCAGCGGGGTGTCGATCAACACCAGATCGAACAGGGACGCCCACTCGGGAGTCACATGCGCCGGGGTCTCGGTGTAGTCGAACCAGATCGCGTCACGACCGAATTCGCGCATGAGCACGTGGGCGTGCTTCGCGCTGGGGGTGCCGTCGGCGCCCAGGTACAGAATTCGCAACGGCCCCGGGGCGGAGGCGGCGTGCACGAGCGGGCACAGGAGGGCTGCGGCGACCGCGAGCGAATGGATCGGAGAACGCGCTGGGATCATGCAAGGTCGGTCGCCGCCGGACGGACGGGGTCCGACGCCATGGTCGGAGCCTGGCTACAGGCGGGGGGTTGGACCGCCGCGAGGGTGTCGTGGGGGGCCGCGATCATCAATCCCGGAAGCGGGCTGGGACCAGGCCGCCACTCCAGGCTGGGCGGCGGGACGCAGGTACGCTATGGGAGGCGGCCTACCTTCACGAACGCCATGAATCCGACCTCTGATCGTCGCACTTTTCTCAAGACCACCGCGCTCGCCGGCGCCGCCGCGTTGGCCACCCGCCCTGCGGACGTCCTAGCCGCGGACGGCAAGATCACGCTGGCGCTGGTGGGTTGCGCGCACATCCATACCCCGGGCTTCGTCAGTCTCCTCAAGGGCCGACCCGATGTCTCGGTGAAGTACGCCTGGGACCATCAGCGCGTGCGGGCTGAGAAGCGGGGCGGCGAGTTGGGTGCCCAGGTGGTTGATGATCTCGACCGCATCTGGGCGGACCCTCAGGTGCAGGGCGTGGTGATCTGCTCGG
Source organism: uncultured Verrucomicrobiota bacterium (assembly GCA_964647675.1). GTDB lineage: Bacteria > Verrucomicrobiota > Verrucomicrobiia > Limisphaerales > CAIMTB01 > CAIMTB01. Next base: position 10,443 of record CAZYJB010000031.1, read on the forward strand.
AGACCAACCGGCATCCCGCGCTGGTCAAGGCAGCGGCCAAGGCCGGCAAGCATCAATTCGTCGAGAAGCCGCTTGGTATCACCGCGGCGGAGAGCGTCGCCATGGCACGCGCCATCGAGTCGGCCGGGCTCCTTTTCACCACGGGTTATTTCATGCGCATGGACCCGAAGCATCTGTTCCTGCGCGAGCAAGTGCGCGCCGGCGCCTTCGGCACCCTCACCCGGGCCTCGGGCTGGAACTGCCACAGCGGCTCACTCGGCGGCTGGTTCGATGAGAAGCCCAACGACCTGCCGAATTCCTGGCGCTGGATGGCGGATGTCGACCAGGCGGGCGTGGGTGGCTTCGGCGATCTGGGCACGCACTCACTCGACATCCTCATGTGGATCCTCGGCGATGTGGCGTCGGTCTCGGCGGACATCCGCACGGTCACGGGGCGGTACGGTCCGAAGACGGACGAGGCGGGACAGTCGCTGATCAAGTTCAAGAACGGCGTGATGGGATCGCTCACGGCGGGCTGGCTGGATCTCGACAACCCGGTGACGCTGATGCTCACCGGGACCGAGGGGTTCGCCTCGATCGTCGACGGCAAGCTGAAGTTCCGCAGCACCAAGGTGGCCAACGCCAAGGGCGGCGAGTGGACCGACCTGCCCAAGGCGCCGGCGGCGCCGTTGCACCAGTTCGTGGACGCCGTCGCGGGCAAGTCGCGCGAGCATCTGGTGAAGCCGAGTGAAGCGGCCGCGCGCGTGGCGGTCATGGAAGCGATGTACAAGTCCAACAAATCGGGCCGCTGGGTGAAGGTGGCGTGAGGCGAGGGGTGAGGCGAGGGGTGAGAGGCGAGGGCGGGGCAAAGCCCCGCGAGGCGAAAGCCCAGGGCGGAACGCCCTGGGTTGAGAGATGGAGAAATGGGGCGTCCTGAAGGGACGCGAGGTGGACGACCTGGCGGCCCTTCAGACCGGTGCGTTTCATCGACCTGCGGACGCAAGGCTGCGCCTTGGGCTGTCTCCTTCGGCCCCGTGGGGGCCGGGGTCGAGCGTCGCTTGGACGGCGGCGACTACGGTGGTGGCGGGTACGACGTCATGCGGCGCAGGGTCATGAAATCCTGCGGGCGCGCGAGCGGTTCGAACCCGGCCTGCGCGTAGAGCGCGTGTGCGTCCAGGGTCGCGAGCAGGAATCGTCGCACCTGCTGCAATTCGGGGTGCTCCAGCGCGGCCTGCACCAGGGCCGAGGCGATCCCGCGACGGCGATGCTCGGGCAGCACGAAGACATCGGCGAGGTAGGCCAGCGCGACGTAGTCCGTCACCACGCGCGCGAATCCCACCTGCACCGGCCGCGCGCCCGAGATGTCGTAGGCTGCGAGGCAGAGCGAGTGGCGGATGGCCCGTTCGACCGTGGCGCGCGGGATGTCCTTCGCCCAATACGACGAGCTCAGGAAACCGTGGATCCTCTCCACGTCGAGCCGCGTGGGGTCGAAGGAGATCTCGTACGGGCCCTGCATACGGGCGCGCGGGCGGTCCGGCGGACACCGTCCCGCTCAGCCGGGGAGCGGGAACCGCGCCGTGAGTTCGCGCACGCGTCCGCGCACGCGCGCGGCGGTGTCGGGGTTCTGGAGGTCGAGCAAGACCTCGCTGATCATGTCGGCGATGGCGGCCATCTCGCCCTCCTTCATGCCGCGCGTGGTGACGGCGGGTGAGCCGAGGCGGATGCCGCTGGCCTGGAAGGGCGAGCGGGTCTCGAAGGGGATGGTGTTCTTGTTGACCGTGATGCCCGCTGCGTCGAGCGCGAGCTGAGAGTCCTTGCCGGTCACATTGCGCGCGCCGACATCGACCAGCATGAGATGGTTGTCGGTGCCGCCGGAGACGAGGCGGAAGCCATTGCGCTTCATGCCCTCGGCGAGCGCGGCGGCGTTCAGGACGATCTGCTTCTGATAGCTGGTGAAGGAGGGTTGCAGCGCCTCTTCGAAACACACCGCCTTGGCCGCGATGACGTGCATGAGCGGGCCGCCCTGGATGCCGGGGAACACGGCCGAGTCGATCGGCTTGGCCCAGTCCTGTTTGCAGATGACCAACCCGCCCCGCGG
>CAZYJB010000032.1:0-7191 GCA_964647675.1 uncultured Verrucomicrobiota bacterium
GCGATCGCGTTGCCGGCGGCGCCCTGAATCTGCGGGATGAAGAGACCCGGATCGTCGTAGCCGAGGAACTCGGAGAACGTCGGGATGAGCGTGAGCTCGATGGTGTAGCCGTCGGCCGCCACATACGGGATGACGTCCAGGACGGGGCCGAAGGGAGTGATCTGCGTGATGTAGTTGAGCTGGTTGCCGATGGCGCCGCTGGCTGCCGCGCCGCCTCCGACGTTGTTGCCGCCGCCGCCGCCCGCCGCGGTCTGGTTGAGGTCGACGCCGGTGACGATGGTACGCAGGTCGTTGATCTGCACCTGGGCTTGCCGACCACTGAGGGTGGTGACCCGCGGAGCGGCCATAAGTTCAAGGGCCCCGCGCTGGTCGAGCGCGCGGATGGCAACCCGGAACTGCGGATCAGTTAGAAGACCGGTGATCGTGCCCAGCGTGGGGATGGATCCACCTTCACCACCGACCGTCTGCCGGAGCCCGGAGGTCAGCACACTGTCGGAGGCCGAGGCCGCCACCGCACCAGGGCCGGCGAGACCGGAGGCATCCGCAGGCCCGGGGAAGTTGCCGGAGGGATTGGCGGGAGAGGGATTGCCCTGATACGAGGGCGCCGTTCCGGGCTGGGCGCCGATGCGACCGCCGTCGAGCAGCCAGTTGCCGATCATCCAGTCGAAACCGAGGGCCTTGAGGTCATCCTGACCGACTTCGGCGAACTTGGCTTCGATCTGCACCATGGGCGGCGCCGAGTTCAGGACTTCGACCGCCTGCTCGACGATCTCGATTTCTTCAGTGGTCGCGCGGACCATGAGGATGCCGGAGCGATCGTTGAAGAACACGGCATTGGGCGGGAGAAGATTGACGCCCGCGGCGGCGAAGAACGTGCGGACAACCTCCTGAACCGTCTGAGCCGGGGTCGGAATCGTGACGCCCCGCAGGCCGTTGGATCCGCCACCACCACCACCGCCGCCGAATCCGCCACCACCACCACCGCCGCCGCCGCCCTGACCGCCCTGAACCGGAGTGCTGACGAAGACGCGCGGAATGATCGTTCCGATGGTGCCGCCGCCCTGACCGCCCTGGCCACCACCGCCGCCGCCGCCGCCGCCGCCACCGCCGGAACCGGAGGTACCCGTCTGGAAGTCACCGAAGGTGATGCCGGCGACGCTCTCCAGACCGGACTCGAAGGTGTTCGGGTTGATGCGGAAGATGCGCGTGATGAGCTGGGCGCGTTCGGGCGCCTTGTGCAGGAAGACGACGGCGTAGTCCTCGACCGTGATCTTGATCGGGCTGGAGGCCGATTTGGTGATGGCGTCGAGCACATCGACGAGTCGCACCTGGCTCAGCGGCGGATCGATGTTGATCGTGACGTCCTTGAGATTGATCTGCTCGGCCGGGGGCAGTGTGATCTGCGCACCCGTGTTCGGATCGATGGCGACCTGACCGGCCGACTGGATGTTGTCGAGGTAGGGATTGACGAAGAAATTGATTCCCTGTTTTTCGGGATCGCGGGCCTTGGATTCCTCCTTGAGGAAGCGGACCACTTCGCTGAGCGGGAGCTCCTCGAACTTGACCTCATCGATGCGGATACGCTCGAGCTTGGACTTGATGGCCTGACGTCCCTTGTTGGTGTGAACGAGATTGGTGGTCGCGAAGGGATTGGAAGACGGCAGCTTGTCTTTGATGAGCGGCTTGTTCCAGGCCTCCTCGATGTGGAGGAGACCGTCCTTGGAAAGGATGGCGCGGCGCTTGGCCTCGATCTGTGCGCGGCGGTCGAGCAGGATCTTGAGGTAGTAGTTGGCCGGTTCATTGGAGGGATCGGCCTCGACGGCCTCGCGAAGCTTGGCCTCGGCTTTGTCGAGCTCGCCGACATCCATGAAGACCCGCGCATCCTGAACGAGCGTGTTGACCGCGACGTGTTTCTCACGGATTTCGGGGAGCTGCCCGAGCGAGTCGGAGCTGGGAACGCGCCCACGGCGTGCGACGAGTGCTCGGTCGAGCTCCTGCTTGAGCGCGGCGGCCTCCTGATTCAGCGGCTCGACCTTGAGCACGCGATCGACATGGGCAACGGCCTCATCGACGTGGCCCGTCTTGCGTGCGGTGAGGGCGAGCTGCATCCGCGTGCTGGCGACGCCCGCGGCGGCCCGTGCCTTCTCGGGATCGGCCTTCGGACCGACGCGCACCGCAATGGCGTAGGCCTCCTCATAGCGCTTGGCGGCGTCACTCAACCGCTTGGCCGCCACGTCGCGATCGGCCTGCTGCAGTTTCGTGCCCAGGAGTTTGTAGGCCTCCTCGCGACGCGCGCCCTCGTCGGCCGCGACCGGCGGCGTCGAATTCTGGGCGGACGCCGGCAACGCGTGCCCAAGCGTAAGGAGGATGGCTAGGAAGGAAGCGACAGCGATGCGGATCATGGAGCTGGGTTCTTTACGCGGCTGGAACATAAAAAAAGCTTACCTCTCGGAGGTCCCCTTGAGGGGGACGATCCAGCGCTTGTGGGAGGTGCTGGACTGGACAGTAACGTCGTCCTTAGTGATGGCAACGATATTGTAGGTTTGGGCCCCCAAACGGATGCCTCCGGGCTGCTTCTGGCGCACGTTGTTGAAGCGCGAGCCAAGTTTCTCATGCACGAGATCAGCCTCATGCCCGGCGATCCGCTGATAGGGCGTCTCGCGTGAGATCGTAGTGACTTCGGTGGAGTCTGCGAACCGTACCTCGACGGAGACGGGATTGTCTTCGGGACCATTCACCTTGGTAATCACGAGCGGGTCACTTTTGGACGAGGAACCGCGGGCCAGGAAATAGGGACGGGCTTTTGCGCTGCGGCCCGACTTCGACTCGTCGGTGACCAGGATTTTATAGCGCACGCTGTCGCCACTGCTCTGCACGCCATCGTACGCGACGGTGAAATGCAGCGGGCGGATGGCGTTGACCACGAGTCCTCCCGGACCGTCTTCGTCGCCGCGCACGACCTTGAAGATGTTGCCGTCGCGACCGCGCTTCCAGACCACCGGGTTGAACAGATTATGTTCTCCGGAGAGCGTCAGCCTGGGGGTCGTCTTTCCGCGCTTGAGGATCTGCTCGGCAGGACCCGTCTCCACGGGCTGTGTTTCCTTCTTCCCGCGCTTCTCGATGATGTCGAGGGCCTGACGGATGGTATCGCGATTCTGCGCGACACGCATGGGCAGGAACGCCGCTGCGACGAGGAGCGCGATCAGGATCACTGCGAGGATGATTTTCTCGTAGTGGGCGGCGAAGACACCGCCGAATTTCTTAAGGCCTTCCATGGGGAGCCTGGGTCGTCGGTGGAAAAGGTTTACTCGGCCGGGGGAGCGGCACTGGCGTCGGGTTCAGGTTCCGCCGCCGCCGCGGCGCCGTCACCGGTCGGTGCCGGTCGGCTGGTGGTGCGCCGGGCTGGTTCAGTGGCCGGCTTCGGCTTCACGAAATCGAGTTGGATGATCACCCGCAGCGGCTTCTCATCGAGCACGGTGGAGGGGCCCGCAGGGGCGCCGGGAACGCCGGGCGCCATGGATGGACCTGGCGAGGAGAGCGTGGGCGGCGGCGGCGCGGCGGGACCGCCACCGAGGCCACCGTAGCGGGACCGCATGGCATCGGCACCGCCCCCGAGGCCGTAGCGCGAGGCGAGGGCGGGATCCATGCCGCCGGGGCCGGCGCCTCCCTCTCCGGGACGGCGACCGCCGCCCAAGCCGTAACGTGCGGCGAGGGCCGGATCCATGCCGCCGGGACCGCCGACACCGGGCGGGGGCATCATGGGACTGGCGCCGGGCATCACGGTCATGAACGGCATCCCGCTCCCGGGGGACGATCGAAGCGTGGTGGGATCGATGTTGATGGTCTTGATCACCACCAATTGGTCGAGCGCTGCGAAGCCGCGGATCACCGACGCCAGCTCGCTGCTGAACGCTTTGAAGGTGAGGTCGTATGGCGTGCGCACCACCCAGTTGTTGGTGACCGATTTCTTGGTGAGGTAGTCCGAGCCGGCGCCCTCTTCCTTGAGGATGGCCGGGCGTCTCAGGGTATCGAGCGAATGAACCTTCGCGCGGAAGAGCACGCCGCAGAGGGTGCGGATCTGCTCGACCTGTTCGGCCAGCCGCGGAATGCCGTTGGAATCGAACTGGCCGCCGATGTCGCGCAGCTTTTGGAAGGTGAAGGCGTATTTGTCCGGAAGGTCGACACCCGCTTCCTCGGCTTCCTTCGTGAGATCGCTGATGGTGCGCTCGATCAGGAGGCGCAGGGCGAAGGTATCGTTGACCGGGGGGACGTCGACCGGCTTGATGGAGCCGCGCAGATCGTCGGTCACCTTGCGTACCCGCGTCGTCTCCTCCTTGAGGGCGCGGATGTTTTTCTCGTCGGGGAAAGGATTGAGATTGTTCAGCCGATCCCATTCGGCGCGCTTCTCCTCCAGCTGAGTGGTGACCTGGGTATCGCGATCGGCCTCGCTGAAGAGGATGAATCCGCTGCCAAACAGGAGCACGAGACCCACCAGTCCGCCGAGGACCAGCATCAGGTTCTTCTTAATCCACGGCATAGGCGCTAGAGCTTGATGGGATCCTTCAGACCGAGGGTCAGCTCGAAGGTGAACGTGGTGGCGTTCTCGTCGGGCGTGGACTGCTTCCCGAGCCGCGTGTTGGCGGCGTCGAACATCGGGTTGGCCTTGAGCTCCTGCTCCACGGCGGCCGCGATCTGGAGGTTCTTGGTGACGTCGAGGTTGTAGAGGTTGACCGCGCGCAGGGTGAGGCTGATCTCAGACACCTCGTTGGTGGAGCCCTTTTTCTTCTTGGCGGCCGCCGTGGTGGCGCCGCCTCCGGAATCGCCTCCGCCGGCGTCGCCGCCTCCCGCCTCGCCTTCCGCCGGGGCCGCCGTGGTGGGCAGCAGCCCATAGCGGCGCATCAGCTCAGGCGACATCTGAAACTGCGCGGGTTTGGCCTCCTCGGCGGGCGCCTCCTCGGCCGTTTCGCCGAGTTCCTTCACGATGTCCCCCATGTGGAACGACTCGACCCAGATGCCGACGTCAACGCCCGGGGGCTTGGCCTTCTCCTCGGCGGCGACGAGCGATTTGCGCAGCTCGCCGAAGATGTCGACCCACCGATACTTCGCGGACAGCCAGTCGCGGTACTGATTGGCGTCGCCTTCGACGCTCTTGAGGGCCGACGAGGCGCTGGTAAGCTGCTGTTCCTTGGCGGCCAGGGGTTCGACCTTGGAGGTAAGGGATTCGAGGGCCGCCGTCTTGTCGTTGGCCACCTGCCGGGTGAAGTAGCCGAGACCGAAGACCACCACTACGAGACTGAACAGCGAGGCGAGGAAGTAGGGCTTCTTCGACTCGAACTGCTGGCGCTTGATGGAGCTCTTGGGGAGCAGGTTGAGCTCGATGGGGCATTGCGCGAGGTTGCGCAGCGCGGCACCCACCAACTCGCCCATGGCATGGGCCACGCCCTGGAGTTCATCGACGTTCACCGCCGGTCCGACGGTGACGTTGCGCAGCGGATTGAAGTACTCGACCGGCACGTTGAGCTTCTCGGCGAAGAACTGCGCCGTGTAAGGCATGATCGACGCGCCGCCGGACAGGACGAGACGCTGGGGCGCGCCGCCGCCCTGCTGTCCGCGGTAGAACTGGATGGTCTGGTTGACCTGAATGTGCAGGCGCGTCATCACCTGCCGCGCGACCTTGCCGATGGCGGCCTGCTTCGGGTCCTCGGGCTCCTCGTAAGCACCCCCGAGACTGACCTGGCCGTGCTGTAGTTTGAACTGCTCGGCTTCGTTGAAGCGCACCTTCGACTCGGTGGCGAAGTCCTGGGTGATCGAGTTGGCGCCGATGCTGATCGAGCGGGCGTAGATCTTGCCCTTCTCAAAGAAGAGGACCGTGCTGGTCTTCGCTCCGATGTCGAGGAGCATGGTGCAGCCATCCTCGTCGCTGTAGTTGAAGCGAAAGGCGTTGGCGAGGGCGGCGGGCGAAACGTCGACGCCCTGCAGGCGCACGCCGCGCGTCTCGGCCAGTCGGAAGAGGCCTTCGACGATGTCGGTCTTGATCGCGACGAGCAGGACCTCCATTTCGCCACCGGGAGCAGCGCCGAGGATCTGGTAGTCCCAGACCACCTCCGCGAGCGGGAACGGCACGTTCTGCTGCGCCTCGTACTGGACGATCTGGCTGACCTTCGCCGAGTCGACCGGGGGCAGCTTGATAAACTTCGAGAAGACGTGGAAGCCGGGGGCGCAGACATTCGCGGTGCGCGCGGTGAAGCCGCGTTCGGTGAAGAGGTCCTGCAGCGCCTTGGTGACGACGCGCTCGCGCGCGCTCTCCTGGGAACCCTCGAGCCCGAGCGCCTTGGCGCCGAACTGGCGGAGGACCAGGTTGCCCGCGTCGTTGATCTCGAATTCAGCGACCTTCAGCGTCCCGGCGCCGAAGTCGATCGTCAGGAATGGTTTTGCCTTAAGCATGGTGCCATGGACGCCCCGTCGGCGCGGGGGCTGCTTTAGCCGCGGTGACGCCAGTACCTGATGGGAGCGGGCGAGGGCTGGTTAAAGGATAGCTCTCCATAGGGTCAAATAAAAACTCCCGCGCGGGCTGTGTTTGCTTCATACGGGGTCGACGGTTCTTTGACCACAAAAATAATCTATCGTTCGACGAAGACCGTCGTGCAGCGTCACCTGCGGCTCCCAATCCAGCAGCTTTCGCGCGCGTGTGATGTCCGGACGGCGCTGCTTCGGATCGTCCTTCGGCAGCGGCGCAAAGCGCAGGCGGCTGCGCGAACCGGTCAGGGTGAGAATTTCTTCGGCGAACTCGCGGATGGTCAGTTCCGTGGGATTGCCGATGTTGACCGGCAGATGCGCCGTGCGTTCCTCGCACATCATGAGCCGGTAGAGCCCCTCGATGAGATCCGACACGTAGCAGAAGCTGCGGGTTTGGCGTCCCTCGCCGAAGATGGGCAGCGGCTTCCCGGCCAGGGCGGCACCCACGAAGGCGGGGACGACCCGGCCGTCGCGCAGGCGCATGCGCGGACCGTAGGTGTTGAAGATGCGCACGATGCGCGTCTCCAGACCGTGCTGTGTGCGATACGCGATGGTGAGTGCTTCGGCGAAGCGTTTCGCTTCGTCGTAACAGCCACGCGGCCCGATTGGATTGACGTTGCCCCAATACGCCTCGGTCTGCGGGTGACCCAGCGGATCCCCATAGACTTCCGAGGT
>CAZYJB010000032.1:7201-12517 GCA_964647675.1 uncultured Verrucomicrobiota bacterium
CGAGGTGGACGCGAGCAGGAAGCGCGCCTTTTTTTCACGCGCGAGCCTCAGGGCTTTGTGCGTGCCCAGCGAGCCGACCTTGAGCGTTTGAATCGGCAGTTCGAGGTAGTCGATCGGACTGGCGGGCGACGCGAGGTGCCAGATGAAGTCCACGGCGCCGTCGAGGAAGAGGTGCTCGGTGACATCCTGCGCGATGAAGCGGAAACCCGCGTGACCGGCGAGGTGCGCGAGGTTGTCGGTGGTGCCGGTGACCAGGTTGTCGAGGACCGTCACGCGGTGTCCGCGCGCGAGCAGCAGATCGGCGAGATGGGAACCGAGAAAGCCGGCGCCGCCGGTGACCACGGAGTGGGGCCCACCAGTTGGTCGCGGATTGCGTTTGCGCGCGGGCATGCGTCGGTCGTGTCGGGACGCGGAGCATGCCGCAGACCGCCGCGCTTTGGGAAGCCAGGAAGATGAGGCGCGGTTGTGGTCGCGCCGGAGGCACGCGTCAGAGGCGCAGTCCGGCCACCGCGGAGAGGGCGGCGTCCCAGACGAAACCCGGCAACAACCCGAGCGCAAGCATCCCGACCACGCAGAGGACGAGCGCCGCCTGGACGAGCGGCGAGAGGCGGATCTCGGAAGGATCCGCCGGTTCGCCCGACCAGTAGATCGCGCGCACCACGCCGAAATAGTAGGAGAAGGAGATGATCACGCCCGCGAGGGCCACGGCGATGAGCACGTACCACGCACTGAACGAGGCGCCCTGCTCTACCAGGGCGCGGAGGAGAACGAATTTGCCGAAGAAACCCGCGAGCGGCGGCACGCCGGCCAGCGACACCATGGAAAGCGTCAAGGCCGCCGCCAGCATCGGCGAGCGGCGGTGCAGCCCGGCGAGCGCCGCGATGTCGTCGGTTCCGAGGCGCTGGACCACGACGCTGGCGGCCACGAACGCACAGACGATGGTGAACAAATAGCCGGCCAGGTAGAACAGGATCGCGGCCGACCCCGCCTTGCTCGCCGCCGCGAGCCCCATCATGAGCAGGCCGCCGTTGGCGATGCTCGAGTAACCGAGCAGGCGTTTCAGGCTTCGTTGCGGGATCGCGCAAAGGCTGCCGTAAAGGATCGAGATGCCGGCCATCGCCATCCACAGCGGCTCCCATTTGAGCGTGAGGTCCGGCAGCACACTGCCGAACAGGCGCACCATCAGCACGAGCCCCGCCGCCTTGGAGCCGATCGCGAGAAAGGCGGTGGTCGGAGCCGGCGAACCCTCGTACACGTCCGGCGCCCACACCTGGAACGGGAACAACGCCACCTTGAAGGCCAGCCCGCCCACCACCAGCAGCATGCCCAACTGGAAAAGTTTCGATCCAGCCAGCTCCGCCGACTTCGCCGCCAGTTCGGGAAAGGCCATGGTTCCCGAAGCGCCGTAGCACAGCGCGATTCCATAAACCAGGAACGCGGAGGAAAGAGCGCCGAGGATCAGGTACTTCACCCCGGCTTCGAGCGACGCCACGCGGTCCCGCTGGTAGCTGGTCAGCACGTAAAACGTCACGGTCACCAACTCGAGCGAGACGTACAGCGTGGCGAAATCGTTCGCGGAGGCGCAGAACAACATGCCCGCCAGCGCAAACAGAATCAGCACGAAGTACTCCGTCACCGCGTGCCCGGAGTGGTCGGTCCAGTCCACCGCCAGCAGCAGCACGACGCCGCCCGCGAGGAGGAAGAGGGCCTTGAAGTAGACCGCGAGGCCGTCGAGCAGGAACATCCCGCCGAACGCGGAGCGCGGCTCCACGGTGCGCCCGGCCTGGGCGACGAAATAGAGGCAAAGGGCGAACACGGTGACCGCCGCGACGCACCCGAGCCAGCGCCGGCGTTCGGGCGGCACGATGAGGTCCAGCAGGAGCAGGGCGAGGCCCAGCCCGACGACCACCAGCTCCGGTCCAAGGAGGGAGAGATTCATCAGTCGCTAGGGAGTGGATGATCCAATCGCGAGGTTGGGGGCGGGTCGCGAAGCTTCAACCGCCTCGACGATGCGGCGCACCCCGGGCTCGGCGCGGTCGGTCAGGATGCGCGGCCACACGCCGGTGACGAGCAGCGCGCAGAGGAGCAGCACAAACGGCAGGCGTCGCCAGCCGCCCGTCACGTCGGCGGCGGTCTTCCAACCCTCCGCCAGTTCGCCGTGCCAGATGGTGCGAATGCCACGCAGCATGTACACCGCCGCCACGATCAGGGCGCCCCAGGCGGCGGCGGCCACGAACCACCGGAAATCCAGCCAGCCTCCGCAGATCACGACGGAGCTCTTCCAGCCGCCGAACAGCACCAGCATTTCGCCGACGAAGTTGCCGAAGCCCGGCAGGCCGCAACCGGCCATCATGGCCATCACCATGACCGTGCCCGCGAAGGGCAGACGCTGCAGGAGGCCGCCCATGCCGGTCATGTCGAGCGACCGTCCCTGATCATAGAGCCAGCCGCTCAGCGCGAAGCTGAGGGCGGCGAGAAACCCGTGCGCCACCATCACCACCACCGCCCCCGTGAGCCCGACCGTGGTCAGGCTCGCCAGCCCGAGGAACACGAAGCCGACGTGCGCGACGCTCGAATTGCCGATCAGCAGGTTCAGGTCGCGCTGACGCATCGCGACCCAGCCGCAGTACAGGATATTCCCGAGGCAGAGCCACGCCAGCCAGGGCATCCAAACCTTCGCGCCCTCGGGAAGCAGCGGGATCGCCACCTTGAGCAGGGTGTAGAGTCCGAACTTCTTGAGCACTCCGGCGTGCAGCATGGCGGTGGCGGTCGGCGCGACCCCGTACCCGAGCGGTGCCCAGGTGTGGAACGGCCACAGCGAGACCAGGATGCCGAGCCCGAACAGCAGCCAGGGGAAGATGAAGGCCTGGCGCGCCGCGGGGATGGGATTCGCGGCAACGTGCTCGGTGAGCTTCACGAGGTCGAAGGTCGCGATGCCCGACTGAAGGTAGAGGGCGATGAGGCCGACCAGCGCCACCAGGGCTCCGAGGGTAAGGTAGAGGGTGATCTGGAAGGCGGCGAACCCGCGCGTCGCGCCGCGACCCCAGATGCCGATCATGAGGAAGGTCGGCACCAGCGCCAGCTCGTGGAACACGTAGAGGAAGAAAATGTCCAGCGACGAGAAGGTTCCGAGAATGCCGCCGATCATCACCAGCAGCAGGACGTAGTACTCCTTGGTCCGCTCCCGGATCCCGTGCGAGATGCAGACGGCGGCGAAGGCCACCAGCGCCCCCATGACCAGCAGGCCGAGATTGATGCCGTCCACACCAACATGCAGCGAGATGCCGAGGGACTCGACCCAGGGAATCTGCTGCACCAAGCGGTAGCCGCCGGGCCCGGGCGTCGCGGCGTCGAAATCGCCGAGCAGATCGAGCGCGAGGAAGGCGACGACACCGGTCACGAGCAGCGCCACACGGCGGATCCACACCACCTTCGCGGACGGGATGACGAGAACGCCCAGCGCGCCGAGGAGCGGGAGGGCGAAGATCCAGATCAGGGGTGACATGGCGGGGAAGCGCGGAGGTTCAGAGCAGCATCACCCAGAGCACGAGCACGAGCCCGGCCGCCGCGAGAAAGGTGTAGGTCTGCAGGTTCCCGGTCTGCAGCAGGCGCAGGAGCCGGCCGCAGACCTCGGTGCCACCGTATGCGCCGCGAACAAGGAAGCCGGCGATGAGCCAACGGTCGATCCAATCGGACACGGCTGCCACGGTGTCGTGCGTGGCACGAACCAGCAGGTCGTAGAGTTCGTCGAAGTAGAACTTGTCGCGCATCCAGCCGGCGAACGCGCCGAGGCGTTCGGGCAGGGGATCGTGTTCCGGCGCGTGACCATAAAGCGACCAGGCGAGCGCGAATCCGAAACCGGTGGCGAACAGGCCGAGCATCGCGGCGAGCGGCGCATGCCCGAATGGCGCGAGCATGGAGGCGAAGAACCCGCCGTGCGCGTGGTGCCCTGCCGACCCGGGCGCGAGCGCCGACTGGAGGGTGTGGTCGATGCCCCAGAACCCGCCCAGCACCGCGGCCACCGCCAGCCAGCGCAGCGGCCAGAGCATGACTCCGGGCGACTCGTGCGCGTGCTCGGTGTGGGCATCGCGCGCGCGTCCGCCGAAGGCGACGAAATAGAGGCGCGCCATGTAGAACGTCGTCAGGCCGGCCACCAGGATCGCGAGGCCGAACAGGATCGGGCGCGACTCGGCGGCGGCGAGGATGCCGTCCTTCGAATAGAATCCGCTCAGGGGCGGCACCCCGCACAGCGCGAGCGTGCCCACCACGAACGTCCATGTCGTGACCGGCAGGCGTTTTGCGAGGCCGCCCATCTTCCAGATGTTTTGCTCGTGGTGCAGTGCGTGGATGACCGAGCCGGCCCCGAGGAAGAGCAGCGCCTTGAAGAAGGCATGGGTGACAAGATGGAACATGCCCGCCTCGGGATGAGCGCAGCCCACCGCGAGCACCATGTACCCGAGTTGCGAGAGGGTGCTGTAGGCGAGAATGCGTTTGATGTCGCTTTGTTGCACGGCCATGAGCGCCGCCAGCAGCGCGGTCACGCCGCCGATCCAGGCGATGACGTCGAGCGCGGAGATTCCCTGGAGCCAGGACAGGCACTCCGGCCACGCGGCCGGCAGATCGAAGAGGAAGAACGCGCGCGCGAGCAGGAAGACGCCCGCGGCCACCATGGTCGCGGCGTGGATGAGCGCGCTGACCGGCGTGGGGCCCTCCATGGCGTCGGGCAGCCAGACGTGCAACGGGAACTGCGCGCTCTTGCCCATCGTGCCCATGAACACGAGCAGTCCGCCCAAGGTGGCCATGGCGCCCAGCGCGGCGGGATCCGACTTCAGCGTCGCCTCCATCTCCGCGAAGTCGACGGTGCCCAGCGCGCCCCACACGAGGATGATGCCGAGCAGGAATCCGAAGTCCCCGATGCGGTTGGTGAGGAAGGCCTTCTTCGCGGCGTCGGCCGCGGAGGCACGTTCGTGCCAGAAGCCGATCAGCAGGTAGCTGGAGACACCGACCAGTTCCCAGAACACGAACATCATCACGAGGTTCGAGGCGAGCACGATGCCGAGCATCGAGAACATGAAGAGGCTCAGGCTGGCGAAGAAGCGGGAGAACGACGCGTCCCCGGCCATGTAGCCGCGCGAGTACCAGTGGATCATGAGGCCGACGCCGGTGACCATCATGAGCATGAGGTTCGACAGCGCGTCGATGCGCAGGCCGAGATCCACCTGCAAGGGACCGACGTCCAGCCAGTTCACCGACGCGAGAAGGAATTCACCATCGCGGGGCGCGAGCGCGCCGAAGCCGCGGGTCAGGAGGATCGAG
>CAZYJB010000033.1:0-8425 GCA_964647675.1 uncultured Verrucomicrobiota bacterium
CGACGCGGGCAGCGGGCAGGTCTGGGTCCAATGCTTCTCGGCCAGTTCCAGATAGGGCTCCTGGCCGCCACCAAAGAACAGGTCGATGCCGATGCCGTCCGGTTTTCGCGCGAACTCGGACTGCACGAATTTCAGCGACTCAGACGAACCGCCGAGGACGCGCCAGTCGATGTCGACCGCGTCGCCGTGGTGCGACTGGTGCCAGCGCGAGAAGGCGCGTTCGAACTCCTCGCGGATCGCCTCGTTGTGCGGCGAGAGGATGACCAGGGTTTCGGCGGCCGACAGCGCCGTGCTCGAGCCTGCCACGAAAGCGAGTCCGACGACGAGGCGCAGAACGATGACGCCTGCCGTGGCTCGACGGTCTCCGTTGACCGTATCCCTGACCGCAGAGGTTTGGGTGAACCACGAAGTCACGAAGGACACGAAGCAAGGAGACTATGGACGAGGCCTGAGACGAAGCAGGAAGTGAGGCCCGGGGGGTAGCGGGATGATCCTCCATTGCATCACTCCGCCGACCGTTGCCTGTTTTGGCCCTCTCCGCCTTCGTGTCCTTCTCTCCTTCGTAGTTCAACCTGAACTCCACGGACTCCGTTTGCAGTATTCCTGACCGTAAAGGTTTGGGTTCACCACGAAGCCACGAATTTCACGAAGAGGAGGGGATCTCACGAATGGCCTTCGTCGTGGTGACCATTCTCCGCAGGCCGTTGGCTCGGGGATCCGCGGGGGTTTCGCCGTGGTCAACCATCACGGCTCGAGGCGCACGCGGTAGAAGCGTGCGGGCAGCGACTCGCACTCGCTGTCGCCAAGCTCGAACACCGCCTGGGTCGGGGTCGCGGACGCGACCGGCGCCCATACGATCAGATCGGTAGACCGTTCGAGGACGTGGAGGTGTCCCGGCGTGCCGGTCACGGTGACCCGGCAGCCGCTGCCGGCCCCGGCGACCGCGATCACGGGCGGCACCACCGTGTCGTCGACGCCGGGCAGGTCGAGGTTGTCGATCCACACCGTGTCCGGCGATTCGCCGAAGGTGCGGTCGCGATGGAACCACCATTCGAAACGATTGCGCCCGGCCGGTACGTCGAAGGTGAAGTTCTGCCAGCCGTTGGCTCCGGACCACCGTCGCACGAGCGCGCCATTGATCCAGAACTCGAGAAAGTCCCAACCGGCCTCGGACGCGGTGCGGAAGTCGAAGCTACCCCCGCCGGCGGGCGATTCGTGCTCGAGGAGAAGTCCGCTGCGCGCGCCGTTGGCGACGGAGCCCGACCGGGCAGAAAACTGGCCGGCGGAGGCCGTGTCGTCCGTGATCGTCCAGCCTGCCGCACCGCCGGAGGTCCAGGGCAGCCGGCTGAAATCACCGGACTCGAAGGTCTCGAGGTAATCACGCGCGCGGAACCGCGGCACGAGCACGTGGTTGCGGTCCATCAACACATTGACCGGGTTGTTGGCGGAGACGACGGAGCCTTCCCAGCGCGCGAACTCGAAGCCGGCGGCGGGCAGGGCGCGCACGACGACGTTGGTGCCTGCGGCGTAACGGCCGCTCGGTGGCGTGGTGCTGCCGCCGGGCGTGCGCTCGAGCGTGAGCGTGTAGTGCGTCACCGCTTGGTCGTTGTCCTCGATGATCACCGTCGCGTCGGCGGCGGTGCCGACGGGCAGGGCGAGGTCGAGGGAGGACAGCGTGACGTCGAAGGATTCCGGTCCCTCGTTCTCGGAATCGTCGAGGATGCGGATCGTGATCGTCGCTTCGTCGGAGCCCGGCGCGAACTCGGCGACACCGGACACGGGCTCGAAGTCGGTGCCTGGAGTGGCGGAACCCTCGGAGGCACTCCACGCCACGCGTTGTGCGGAGGCCGTTGTTCCGCTGCGCGAGACCATCAGATGGACGGCGCCGACGTCCTCCGGGGTGGTGAGGATCCGCGCCGTGAAGCCGGCGGCCGCCTCGGAATCCTGGAGCAGGACCTGGACGCGGTCGAAGCGTCCGAGCCGCGCGCCGTTGGCCTGGGTGAGACGCACTTCGAACGACTCCGGGCCCTCGGCCAGCGCGTCATCGAGCAACGAAACCCTCACCGTGGCGTTCGTCGCGCCGGCCGCGAAGGTCAGTTCGCCCGAAGTGGCGAGGTAGTCAGCGCCCGCCGTGGCCGAGGCGTCCGCGGTCTGGAACCGCACCGTGGCCGGACCCGTCGCGGCGCCGGAGCGCCGGACCATGAGGATCAGTTCCGCGCCGGACTCGGCGATGACCACCGCAGTCTCGGTGAATTCCACGATGCCATCGGTGAATTTCTCCTCGGCATGGAGACGCGCGAGACGCCGGCGCGGACGACCGTCGATGCTGGTGAAATCGCCGCCGATGAGAATCGCGCCATCAGGTTGGATCGCGACAGCGTTCACGACCGCATCGGCACCGGTACCGCGGTGGAAGGTGGGATCCGTCCGGCCGGTGGCGAGGACGCGGGCGTAGCGGCCCACGATAGCGTCCTGGAAGGAGGTGAAGCTGCCGGCGAGGAAGGCCTGTCCCGCGGCGTCGACGCCCAGCGCGAGCACACCGGCGTCGGCACCGGGCTCCGGGTCGAACGCGGGATCGAGCTGGCCCTCGGCATCGAGCCGGGCCACACGCCGGCGCGGCAGACCGTCAACTTCGGTGAAGGCGCCGGCGAGATAGATCGAGCCATCCGCGGCACGCACGAGCGCGTGCACGGCGCCGTTGGGTTGCGCGCGGCCAAGCCATGTGGGATCGGGCGATCCGTCGGCGAGCAGACGCACGAGATGCCGCGCGCCGGTGCCGGACCAGTTGGTGAAGGTGCCGCCCGCCAGAATCCGTTCACCCCCGCTGGAGGAGGCGACCAGCAGCGCGTGCACGGATCGCCCGGGCCCTGAGCCGGGGTCGAACGCGGGATCGACCTGTCCTGCGGCGGTCAGGCGCGCCACGCCGCCAATGCGGAAACGTCCGATATTGAGGAAGTCACCGCCGACATAGACCTGCTCGCCGGGCAGCGTGGGCGAAGCGGCAAGGGCGCGCACCGGGGCGTCGAAGGAGGGCAGGGCGTTCGTGGACCGTGTGCCATCGGGTTCCAGGCGCGCGAGGAAGGCCCGCGGCGAGGCGTCGACGCGGGTGAAGGTGCCACCGACGAAGAGGCGTCCGCTCCCTTCGACCTGCACGGCGAGGACCGCG
Source organism: uncultured Verrucomicrobiota bacterium (assembly GCA_964647675.1). Lineage (GTDB taxonomy): Bacteria > Verrucomicrobiota > Verrucomicrobiia > Limisphaerales > CAIMTB01 > CAIMTB01. The sequence continues at coordinate 3,167 of CAZYJB010000033.1, forward strand.
CCATCGAAGCCCTGGCCGGGATTGAAGCTCTTGTCGACGAAGCCGTCGGCGTGCAGCCGTGCGAGCCGCGGCAGCACCAGTCCGTCGAACGTGCCGAATTCGCCGCCCACGAGAATTTTCCCGTCGCTCTGCAGCGTGAGGGCGCGCACCGCGGCATCGGCGCCGAGGCCGGGCTGGAATGCGTCGTCGAGCCGGCCGGGCGACTCGTTGTCGCGCACGGTCACCACGAGATTCGTGACGCCGCCGAGCAGGACCGCACCGCGCGCCGTGCCGTCCGCGGAAGCCGCGAGGCGCGGGTTCTGGAGCAGGACCGAGAAGGTCTCGTCCTGTTCGCCGTTCGAATCGTTGAGAATCCGCACCTGGATCTGGAGGTTCGCTTCACCCGGCTCGAGCACGAAGCCGCCCGCGCCGTTGGTGACCACCGCGTAGCGATTGCCGGCGAAAGTCAGTGCGCCGCGCGCCGCTTCGTAATCGATCCCTTCGATGGCGCTGCCCGCCAGCGTGGTGAAGTCGATGGAGACCGGATTCACCAGCGAACCGACCCGCGCAATCCGCAGGTCGATCACGCCGGCATCCTCGTCGGCCTCGGCAGTGAAGGCCTCGAACTGCAAGGCGCAATCGTCGTCCAGAATGGTGGCCTCCATTTCCCCGACCGAGACGCCTTCGGACGAAAGGAAGCGCACGAGGAAAGTCTCGTCGCCTTCGAGGAGATCGTCGTCGAGCAGCGGCAGCGAGAGCGTGGCTGTGCGCTCGCCGGCGCGAAACTCGAGCTGGCCGCTGACGGCGATGTAGTCGACTCCAGCGAGCGCGGAGAAATCGTCGGTTTCGAACGCGAGGCTCAAGGGCTCCTCCACCGGCCCGGTGCGTTGGAGCGTGAGGACAAGGCGGCCCGCGCCTTCGAGTGCGGCGACCAGGTTGGTGCCGGGTGAGAGCAGGACATCGTCGTCGAGGAGCGTGACCTCGGCCGTATTCTGGCCGCCGAGGGGGAAGAGGTTCGAACCGAGCGAGAGACGGAGCTGGACGGATTCCGGGGATTCCGGCGTTTCATCGTCCACGAGCTTCAGTTCGATCGTTGACTCGGCGGCCCCGGCGGGGAGCACGACGATCTGGTTGGTGGCGAAGAAATCGCCCGTGACCAGGCCCTCCACGACGCGGGCCGCCGTGGCCGTGCCGGCAAAAGCTTCGAAGCGCACTGTTGCGGCCTCAGAAAGATCCCCGGTACGGAGCAGTCGCACGAGCGCGACACCGTCCGACTCCCGCGCTTCGCTGCGCGCAGCGGCGAATTCGATGGTCCCGTCGTTGTCCTGGATGAAGGCCTCCGCGGAGGCCGGCGATCCGAGGCGCCCGCCGGCCGAATGCGTGAGGCGCAGGACGGCGTTCTCGCGGAACTCCATGACCGGATCGTCGACCGGGACGAGATCGACGACGGTGCTGGTCCGTCCCGGCAGGAGGACGATCTGGTTGGTGACCGGCAGGTAGTCCGTGCCCGAGGCGGCGAGACCGGACATCTGCAAGGTGACCCCCTGCGTCAGATTGGTGCGTCCGGTGCGCCGGATCGTGAAGCGCGCGGGCGTCCCGGAGCCTTCTGCGGTGGTGGCCGTGGTGGCGGCCACGGTCCAGACGCTCTGGTCGTCGTCGAGAATCGTGAAGGTGTGGGCGGAATAGACGTCGAGCACGCCGTTGGTGACCAGGGTCGGCGGCTGCTCGGGATCCTCGGCCGGAAGCTCCGTGGCCGCGATGCGCAGGCGGATCAAAACCGTCTCATCGGGTTCCGCGAGGCTGTCGTTGAGGAGCTGCAGCGGAATGAAGGCGATGCGGTTGATCAACGGCGTGTCGGACTCCGGATCGGCCCACGCGAAGGTGAGCGTGCCGTTGGTGAGAACGTAATCCGTGCCCCGGGTGGCGGACCCGCCGATGGCTTCCCACGCCACCGTGACGGCGTTCTCGTCGCCTTCGTCCGGATTGCCGGAGATGCGCACGGAGAGTTCGGGTTCGGTGCGCGATTCGAGAGCACTCGAGGAGAGCAGGGCAAAGCCGACCGCCGGCTCCGAGTCGTTGTTGTCGACGATGGTGACCGCCGCGCCGGAGGGCACACCGAGGGCGTAGGCAGGATCGGGAGTCAGCACGAGCGCGACTTCTTCGTCGTCCTCACGCAGTGAATCATCGATCGGCGCGATCGGCACGACGATCGAGGACTGCCCCGCGGGAAGGGTGACGCGGTCGCCGCTCGCGACGAAATCCGCCTGGTGCGTGGCACTGCCGCGGAACTGGTAGCGCACCACCAGAGGTTGCGAGGTGGGGCCCGTGCGTCGGATCGTGAACTCGCCCGGGTCGCCGGATTCTTCGGCTGCCGCGTCGGAGGCCTCGACCGTGACCTTGGGGAACTCATCGTCGCGCAGGATCAAGGTGGCGCGGGTCGGGAGGGCGGCGTTGTAAGACGGGCTGTCGCCCACGCGGAACTCGATCGTCTCGTCGCCCTCGAACAGGGTGTCGTCGAGCGGCGTGACAATGAGCGAGGCCGTGGCCTGCCCGGCGGGGATGACGATGCGGCCCGGCAACGCGACGTAGTCCACTCCGGGTTCGGCGGAGCCGGTGACCAGATAGTCGATCTCGAGCGGGGATTCGCGGTCGCCCGAGCGTTGGAACGTCACGCGAGCGCCCCCGTCGGTGTCGTTCTCGTCGAGCACGGTGTCGACCGCCGTGACGCCCACCAGCGCGAGGTCGTTGTCGACCACCGTGACGGTGGCTGTCGCGGTGTCGGTCGAGATCGAATAACCGCTCCCGGCGCCGAGGCTGACCTCGATGGATTCATTGCCCTCGACATAGCGGTCGTCGAGGACGCGCAGGGTGACGCGCGCGGCATCCGCGCCGACCGGCAGCGTCACCTCGGCGGTGTCGATGGTGTAGTCCTGGTCCAGGGTGGCGGTTCCTCCCAGGCGGATCGGAATGCGCAGAGGCTGGGTAGGTGGACGTCCCGAACGCAGGATGGCGAGCGACACCGAGTCGCCGTCGTTCTCGGACGTCTCGGGGTCAAGGGCGACGAGGGAGAGGAAGGTGGCGGTCGGGGCCGCCGCGTTGTCGCGCAGAAGGGCGGTGGCCTCGGCGCGGAATCCGAGGGAGTAATGCTGCCGCGTCTGGAACCAGCGTTCCTGGCCATGGTCCAGCAGCACTTCCCAGCCGGGGATGCTGACCGTGTTGGTCTCGGTCTCCGTGACGATCGTGCGTGTCACAGGATAGTGCAGTGTCAGCACGATCGTCTCGTCGCCCTCGGTCAGGGAATCGGTCACCGCACGAAAGGCCACGTTGGTGGAGAACAGTCCGGGGGTGAGATCGACGTAGCCGAAGTCGAGGGTCAGGTTCGCAGGGGTGGTGGCGGTGGGGATGGTGTTGGTCTGGGACTCGATCTGCGCCCACGGCGCGTAGTCCTCCTCCGGCGTCGCGGTGCCGGTCATGCGGAAGAACACCCGCAGCGTCTCATTCGTTGGACCCGTGCGCGCGATGCGGAAGGTGGCGTTGGCCGCGGATGATTCCGCGCCGTCCGAGACGCGTTCCGCGGTGACGCGCGGAATGGCGCGCGCGAGGAAATCGACGTCGACGCCGGTGAACTCGTTGAGCCGCAGCGGGCGCGTGAAGTTCATCGGCTGCACGAGGTAACCCGCGAGTTCGCCGCCCACCTCGTAGTCGCCCGGCTCGAGGCCGGTCAGCGTGTAGCGCCCGTCGCTGTCGGTGTAGGCCCAGCGGAAATCGGGGGCGTACGGAGCGTTGGTGTCGTAGCGACCGTTGTGCACGCGGACCCCGGCCAGCGGGCGGCCGTCCTGGTCGATGATGCGGCCGGCAACGCGCAGTTGCGTGGTGAGACCAACGCGGACCACGACATGACTTGAAGCAAAGCCGCCTTTCAGATCGGAAACCTCGCAGCGCACGACGTGGTCGCCAGCGTTGGTCCAGGTGACGGATGCCTCGGGTCCGTCGGCCACCAGCGGGTAATCACCGAAGTCCCAGGAATACACCAGCCGGTCGCCGTCTTCGTCGGCGGCGGTGGCCCGGAGTGAGATGGGATCGCCGATCGCGGCGGTAAGGCTCGAGACTTCGAGTTCCACGCTGGGCGGGCGGTTGGTGGGGAAGGGTCCGAACTGGATGGCGACGTCGTAGGCCGGGACGGAGCGGTCGCCCACGCGCACCGATTCCCGTGTCAGAGGAGTGACGAAGACCTGCGCGGCGGGATCGACGAAGGTGCGTCCGATCACCAGCGGGGCGTCCTCCTTGCCATGGCCGGAGCCCGGGGTGGTGTCGAGGAGTTCCGCGGAGCCGATGGCCTGATGCCAGTTGTTCCAGTGGAGTTCGATCCCGTTCGCGAGCCACGGATTGCTGGTGGGACGTCCGCGTGCACTCAGCCAGTAGTGGCGCTCGGCATCCTTGCGCACGCGGAGTGCCTGCGGGACAGGCGTGATGAGACCGAGATCATGCACCGCCAGACGGTAGACGCCGCTGGTGGTCACCGTTTCGTAGCCCGCCGCGGGAAGCCACCCAAGCATCACCTTGTGCAGGCCGGAGAACTGCGCGCTCCCATCACCGCTGCCCATGACGTCGAACGGATCGCCGTACTCCACGTCGTCCCCGGCTCCGATGATGCTGTCGATGCCCACCAGGCTGTCCGCGTCGAAGGGCAGGTTGCGGTCGTCGTCGGGCAACTCCGGGCGCACCGTGTTCCAGAAGTTGGCGTGGCTGAGTCCGAGGTTGTGACCCAGTTCATGCACCACCACGCCGAGGCCAGAACCCTGTAGCCACGCCCCCCGTCCGCCCACGGCGCCGAGTCCACCCCAGGTGAAGCCCGGCACGGTCTCGAAGCGCACGAGATCGAGATCGAAGCCGGCGGGATCGATCCCCGCCAGCCGCGTGGCTTCGCGGGCATCCTCGATCAGCGCGCCCGGGCCCTTGACCGAATAATAGAGCTTCGGCTGCGGCAGCATCACCAGCGGGCCGACCGTGGTGACGAGCGAAAGCGCGTTGTACGACGCGGCGAGAAAGTGCTCGTTCGCGAGACGCATGACTTCCGCCGCTTCGGCTTCGCTGATCGGTTCCCGGAGGTCATCGGGAAATCGTGCGCGCATGAAGAGTGTGCGCTTGATCCCGTGCGACCACTCCTCGAAGGCGGGTGGAGCAGTGGCGGACCGAAACCCGTCCTCGATCGCGGTGAGCCGCGCGTTCAACGGGGCGATGAGTCCTTCGGCAGCCAGCGCGAGCCATTGGGTCCCGTGT
>CAZYJB010000033.1:8435-12497 GCA_964647675.1 uncultured Verrucomicrobiota bacterium
GACGAGCGTCGGCACTCTGCCCGCGGCTCCGGTCGCCCCGGTCGGTTCGCCGGTCAGCACGCAGCGCGCGCCCGGTGTGACGGTGCCCTCGGCCAGCAGCGCACGGACTTCGTCCGGATCCACGGGCCGCACGGCGTCCTCGCTCACCGCCAGATCCTCGCCGATGGCCACGCCCCAAAGCGTTGCGTGCGGCGTGGTCATCTGCTGAAGGCGCCGTCCGTGGACATGCGCGTGGAAGGTGCGGTCCCCGAGCCGGAAGGTGCGCAGCCAGGTGGCCTGGCCCAGGCCGGCGGCCGGACCGTGGCCGGGCAGGGTCTGCGCGCACAGGACTTCGAAATACCCGGTGCCGGCGATCCACACCTCCAGGTGCGCGCGCAAGGATTCCGGAAGCGCCCGGCGCAAGGCCCAGGGGAGCGAGGCCGCTTCGCGCAACGCGCGGGCCGGGTCGGTGCGGATCAGGTGCTGCATCGTGCGGCGCCGGGCCTCCACAATGCGCCGCCCTTCGGCAAACTCCGCATCCCCGATCTCGGTGCCTTCTCCGGTGCGCACGCGCCAGGCCGCAAACTCTGCGAATGCATCCGCCGCGGCTGCGGGTCGAGAGACTGCCGCCGAGGCGGGAGGGGGAGCGGGCGTCGCGAAGTGTCCCGGCGGAGGCGTGGTCCGTCCGACGGCGGTGGGCCGCGGTTCAACCGCCAGCGGTTGGGCGCCGCGCCGGAGACTTTGCAGCGTCAGACCGGCGATCAAAAACAAAAGTAATCCGGCCGCGACACCGGAACGCGAGGGTGGAGTCATTGACAGAGAGCGACTCCGTCACGTTGTTCACTGGGTGGGGGAGTGTCAAACGGCAGCCGGTGACATTTGTGCGCACACCCGAGGCCTTGGACTCCCAGCGGACCGTCATCCCGCCGCTCAGCGCGAGGTTGCGTCGCGCGGCGAGCGCAGAGCCGGTTCGGTGGATGGCATTGCCGCGGCGCGTCGCGGCTTGCGGAGGCGTGAGTCGTTCCGCGTGTCCCGCGACGACGGCGTGTGGACCTGTTCGCGCACCGACTTGAATTCCACGCGCGCGTTGACGACCGGCAGCGCAACCATCTGGTAGGGCTGGGTCAGTTGCTGGACCTGCAACATGCCCGGGCGTGGTTCGCGTTCGGACACTAGGACTCGCAGCGTGTTGCGACTGAGCTCGAGGTCCACGATGTCCACGAAGTATCCGCCGGTCGGCCGCGTGCCAAGTGCGGTGACGACGACCATCTCGCGGGAGAAATCCACGCGCGGCGGCAGGGCGGTGCGTTGGAGGGGGGCGGCGTGGGTGGCCCACAGGCGGAGGTATTCGGCCTCGGTACGGATCACCTCGCGCATGGGGGTTTCGATCCCGCTGATGACGCCGCGGGAGATGGTGCGCCAGGTGAGCTTGTAGCCTGGGTCGGGCGCGGCGCAGCCCGTTCCGCCGACGAGGGCGAGCGCCAGCGGCGCGAGCGAAGCGACAAGCATCGCGCGTCTGGTCCGGAAGGTCGGCACGCCGGGACGCTGGGACGCCCGCCCATCGGCGCCAAGGGGAAATCACGGGAGGCGCGGGAGTTCACGGATTCGGGGGCCGTTTTTCGCCTTCACGCGCGGGGGGCGGGAAGGGCAGCCTCCCCGTCCCGCGTCCCGGGTCCAGGTCATCCATCGAAGGGTCGGCCGTCCGGACGGACGTGTCAGGATCGCATGGCATTGATCGTTCAGAAGTACGGTGGCACGTCCGTCGGCAACACGGACCGCATCAAGAACGTGGCGCGTCGCGTGAGCGAGTATCGCGCGCGCGGCGACAAGATCGTGGTGGTCGTTTCGGCGATGAGCGGGGTCACCGACGGCCTGATCAAGCTGGCCAAGGAGATCACGCCCCTGCCGAGCGAGCGCGAGATGGACATGCTTCTCGCGACGGGCGAGCAGCAGACCATCGCGCTGGCCGCGATCGCGCTCCATGCCTTCGGCGTACCGGCGGTGTCCATGACCGGCGCGCAGGCGGGCATCGTCACGGACGGGGTGCATACCAAGGCCAAGATCCAGAACATCACGCCGCGCCAGGTGCATCGGCTGCTGGACGACGGGAACGTGGTGATCGTGGCCGGCTTCCAGGGCCGCACCCAGGAGGGCGAGATCACCACGCTCGGGCGAGGCGGCTCGGACTTGACCGCCATCGCGCTGGCCGCGGCGCTGAAGGCGGATCTCTGCCAGATCTTCACCGATGTCGACGGCATCTACACCGCCGATCCGCGCATCGTGCCCTCGGCGCACAAGCTCGAGGAAGTGGCCTATGACGAACTGCTGGAACTGGCGGGCGCGGGGGCCAAGGTGATGCAGTTGCGATCGGTGGAGTTCGCCAAGAAATTCGGCGTGGTGTTCGAGGTGCGTTCGAGTCTCAACGAGAATCCGGGAACGATTGTGAAGGAAGAAACCCGTAGCATGGAGGACGTGGTCATCCGGGGGGTGTCCCTGGACAAGAACCAGGCGAAACTGACGGTGGTGGGTGTGCCGGATCAGCCCGGTCGCGCGGCGCGCATCTTCCGCCGGCTCGGCGACGGCGCCATCAACGTCGACATGATCGTGCAGAGCGCGAGCCATGGCGGCACGACGCGCGCGACGGACATCTCGTTCACGGTGGACAAGCCCGACCTGCTCAAGGCGCGCAAGGTTCTCGAGGAACTGCGGGCCGAGATCGGATTCTCCGAGGTACAGGCCGACGAGGGCATCGGCAAGGTGTCGATCGTGGGCGTCGGCATGCGCAGCCACACCGGTGTGGCCGGCAAGATGTTCGAGGTGCTGGCCTCGGAATCGATCAACATCGGCATGATCTCGACGAGTGAAATCAAAATCTCCGTCGTGATCGATCTCGCCCAGGGCGAACAGGCGGTTCGCGCGTTGCACCAGGCCTTCATCGGTTGACCCTCCCGCGCGTGAGCAACAAAGCGCTGGGCCGGGACCTCGGGGATCTCCTCTCGCGGGCGCGACCGTCACGCCTCGTCGACAAGGTCGCGCCGGGTCAGCGGCCGGCCCCCGCCCCCGCCCCAGCCCCCGGCGCCGTCGAGCCCCCGGCGCCGGAGGGCGTCGTTCCCACCGCTACCACGCCCGATGCGCCGGTCCTTCCACTCCCGTCGCTTTCGCTTTCCGAGTCCGACGCCGTGCCTTCGGCGACGCCGGTGCCGGAGCCGGCGTCAACCCCGACGCCAGGCCCGGACTCTCATCGACCCGGTTCCCCCGCGAGCCAGCCGGCTTCCGGACCTGGTCCGCGCGTGGCCGCAGGCTGGGGCCTGATCTGCTTCGCGCTCGACGTCGCCCTGCTCGCGGGTGCGGTCTATCTCGTGCGTGGCGGGATCCAGTCGCTCTCGCTCCCGGCGTCCCTCGGCCTCGCCGTGCTAGGCGTCTTCCTGGGCGCCGGTTTCGCCCTCGCCGGCGTGGCCTGCTTCCGTCGCAGCCCCGTGCGATCGCCGCGCATTGGCGAAGGCGGCACGAAGATCCGCGTCCAGTTGAAACGGTAGCCGCAGTAACAGTGCAGGTTTCCAAAGAAGAAACAGACTCCACCCCACCCACCCATGGGGTCACATCTGTACAATCTACAATTCTGATCTCGAGTCGCAGGGGGAGCAGGGTAAAATGTAAACAATATAGATGTGACCCCATTGCCATTGCATCCGGGTGCAGTTGAAGCGGCAGGTGCGGGTGAACGTTTCCCAAGATCGGGTTGGCATCCCGCCCCGGGCGTGCGTGTCTTGGGCATGCACGGAATGCAACGCCTGGCGAGGTGCAGCGGCCTGGTGGGTGTGCTCGCCGGCCTCCTGATGACGCCGGCCGTGGCTGTGGCGGCGTCCGATCCATTGCCCACGCTGAAGGAGGTGCGCAAGGTGTTCGAGCGGCCGTCGCGTGAGTTCTCCACGGCGCCGCTGTGGGTCTGGAATGATCTCATGACCGAGGACCAGGTGCGGTCTGGACTTCGTACCTTCGCCTCGCAAGCCGTGCGCCAGGTTTTCGTGCACCCGCGGCCGGGGCTTATGACGCCCTACCTGGGGCCGGAATGGTTCCGGCTCT
>CAZYJB010000034.1:0-415 GCA_964647675.1 uncultured Verrucomicrobiota bacterium
ATCTATGGCGTGGTGTCCTATCAGGAGGCGCAGCGGCGCACGGAATTCGGCGTGCGCCTCGCCTTGGGTGGATTCCCAGCCCATCTCCTCCGACTCGTGCTGGCGCGGTCGGCGCGCATGGTGTTGTGGGGCGTGGGTGCTGGACTGCTGATTTCGCTGGGAACCAATCGCCTGCTGGCTGGCCAGATGTATGGCCTGTCCCCGCACGATCCCATGCTGCTGGCGGTGGTCAGCACGGTGCTGCTGGTCGTGGCGCTGCTGGCGAGTGCGGGTCCCGCACGGCGGGCGGCGCGGCTCCATCCGATGGAAGCCCTGCGCAACGAGTAGGGAACCGGAGAAAGGGGTCGGTGTCCTGAGCGGACACCGCGTTGCCAGGCGGAGCTCGCGACTCCCTTGGGGGGGAGTTGGGTCCGGG
>CAZYJB010000034.1:425-12298 GCA_964647675.1 uncultured Verrucomicrobiota bacterium
TGCGTCGGCGCGGACTCTGCCGCGGTGGCGGGCGTAGTCTTCGTTCTGACGCTGCTGGTCGGTTCTGGGGGCCCCAATCTACTCGGCGGCGACCGTGATGATGCAGCTCGGCCGGGACGCCTCGCCCCATCTGCTGTGCAAGGTGCAGGGAAGGTGGGGCGCCGCCGGAATTTTGATTGTCAGGAGGAGGTGCCGCCCATGCTGAGGAGGAACATGATGTTGCTGGCGGTCTTGCGCAGTTTGCCGAGCAGCAGCTCCATGCCTTCCACCGGCGGGACCCCCACCAGCGCGCGTCGCAGCACGGCAATGCGCTGGTATTCGTCGGGATGGTAGAGGAGCTCTTCCTTGCGCGTGCCGGAGCGCTCGATGTTGATCGAGGGGAAGATGCGGCGGTCGACGAGGGCGCGGTCGAGGTGCACCTCCATGTTGCCGGTGCCCTTGAACTCTTCGAAGATCACTTCGTCCATGCGGCTGCCGGTATCGACCAGCGCCGTGGCCATGATGGTGAGGGAGCCGCCCTCCTCGATGTTGCGCGCCGCGCCGAAGAAACGCTTCGGCTTGTGCAGCGCATTGGCATCCACGCCGCCGGAAAGGATCTTGCCCGAGTGCGGCTGGACCGTGTTGTAGGCGCGGGCGAGGCGCGTGATGGAATCGAGCAGGATCATCACGTCCTTCTTGTGCTCGACCATGCGCTTGGCCTTTTCGATCACCATCTCAGCGACCTGCACGTGCCGCTCGGGTGGTTCGTCGAAGGTGGAGCTGACCACCTCGGCGCCCTTGCAGGAGCGTTCCATGTCGGTGACTTCCTCGGGGCGCTCGTCGATCAGCAGGATGATCAGGTAGACCTCCGGGTTGTTCTTGAGCACCGCGTTGGCGAGCTTCTGCATCAGCACGGTCTTGCCCGTGCGCGGTGGCGCCACGATGAGCCCGCGGGTGCCCTTGCCGATCGGGCACACGATATCGACCACGCGCGTGTTCAATTCCTCGGCTTCGGTCTCGAGCAGGACGCGCTTGGTGGGGAAGAGCGGCGTGAGGTTTTCGAAGTGCGTCTTCTCCTTCGCCTTGTCGGGGTCCTCGTGGCCCACGGACTCCACCTTCAACAGCGCGAAGTAGCGTTCCTTGTCCTTGGGCGGCCGGATCTGGCCCGCGATGTGGTCGCCGGTCTGGAGATCGAAGCGCCGGATCTGCGAGGGCGAGACGTAGACGTCCTCCGGGCAGGCGAGGTAGCTGAAACTCGGCGAGCGGAGGAAGCCGTAGCCCTCGGGCATGACCTCAAGCACGCCCTCCGCGAACAGCACCCCGCGGCGCTCGGCGTTCTTCTGCAGGATCGCGAACACCAGCTCGTGCTTCTTCATCGTCCCGAAATTCTCGACGCCCAGGTCCTTGGCCTTGGCGTTGAGCTCCGGAATCGACATCACATGGAGCTTGGCGATGTTGAGCGTCTCGCCGCGCGGGAGTTCCGGCGGGGGCGTCTTGGCCGAAGCGCCATCGCCGGCCGCGTCGCGATCCCGGTCGGGATCACGCGGTTCACCACCCTCCGGTTCGTAGCGATCGCGAACGCGATCCCGGTCGGCGCGCTCCCGGGGATCCTGGTCGCGATCCCGGTCCACGCGGTCTCGATCATTGCCGCGTTCGTTTCCGCGATCAGCTCCGCGGTCGTTGCCACGGTCGTTGCCACGGTCGCGCACCTCCCTCGCCGGCTCCCTGGGGGCCGATCGCGGATCCCGCGGATCCCGGTCGCGGGCCGGTTCGCGGGGGTCGCGTGGGTCGCGTGGGTCCCTGGATTCCGGGCGGACGTCGCGCCCTGCTTCCCGGCTGTCGCGCGGATCGAGGCGGTCACCGCGAAACTCTCGCGCTGCGTCCCGGGGATCGCGGTTCCGGTCCCGCGGGTCCCGGGGGTCACGCGGATCGCGCGGGGTGTCACGAGGGTCGCGGGGAGCGGGCCCGCGGCCGTGGGCTTCGCGGGGATCGCGGACCGGCGCCTCGCGTTCGCGCTCCCGGGGATCCCGATCACGCGGGTCCCGATCCCGGGGATCGCGGTCAATGCGGTCGCCGCGGTCGCGGAAGTCGGGCTGCGCGTCACGCGGTGCCGGGGAAGGTGCAGGACCGCGGGAGTCCCGTCCGTCGCCACGCGGACGCGGACCTCGCCCATCTCGTTCTCGCTCGCGCGGGATGAAGGGCGGGGCGGGGGATTGGGGAGGGGAGCCGCCGGGATTCCGGGGAGCTCCGGGGGGATCACGGCGCGGTGAGCCTTCGGCATGGCCGGGGCTGGCGGGAGCCGGCCGGTTGGAATCGCGTAACGCTGGCGAGGGAATGGCGGCGGGAGCACCGGTGTCGGAGGGCGTCGCCGCGCCGGTCCTGGCGGAGGCCGGGTCCTTGGCGGGGGCCGTGGGTGCCGGCGGCGCGAGACGATCCGCGGAGGGTGGCGGCGGGGCGCTGGTGGAGGGCGCGGCGTTGAGGGGCAGTTCGACCTCGTCAACGGGCCGCGCCTTTTTGATACGGCCGCGCACAACCTTGGCTTTGGCGGTCGTGGGGTCGGCGCCTGAATCGGTGGCGGTCGCGGTGGAGGCGACCTTCTTAGCTCTGGGCATGGAATGAAAACGTTCGGCTCGAGGCACGCTGGACGTGCGGGCACAACCCGGGCGCGTCGGCAAGACTCCCATTGGAGTGACAGGCGGGGACCCTTGTTCAATCCGACGACGAGCTGCGGCAGGAGACCTTCGCGGCCAAGAAAGACCAATGGGCGCCCCACCGCAAGGCCTAATTTGTTCCAAGTTCCCGCCTCTGGCCGGGCGGTGATTCGGGGCCACCCAACACTTCACGCAGAACCGCAGCCAGTTCCTCCACCGAGCTGGGCTTGGGTAGGAAACCGCTGATACCGAGGCGTGCGGCCTCCTCGCGCAAGGCGTCGGTCACCTCGCCCGACGTGAGGATGACGGGAAGGCCAGGCCGCGCCTCGCGCAGCGCCACCGCGACGGCGAGGCCGGACTTCCGCGGCAGGTGCAGGTCGGTGATCACCGCATCGAAGGCGTCAGGAGCCTGCTGGAACGCGGCAATCGCCTCGTCCGCGTCGGAAACACCCGTCGCGCGGTAGCCGAGGCGCTGGAGCATGCGGGTGGCGACGTGCACGAGGGATCGCTCGTCGTCGAGGTAGAGGATGTGCTGGCCGCTGCCGGAGCGGAGGAGTGGGAGGTCGGAGGGCATGTGGGGGGTGGCCACTGGGTCGATGGCGGGGAGGTGGATGTCGAAGGTGGTTCCGACGCCGACCTCGCTGGTGATGCGGATCGCGCCGTGAAAACTGCGGACGATGCCATGCACCACGGAGAGGCCGAGGCCGGTGCCTGCGCCCGGCGGCTTGGTGGTGAAGAACGGCTCGAACACGCGCTCGCAGGTCGGGGCGTCCATGCCGCGCCCGGTATCGATGACCGAGATCCAGACATAGCGGCCGGCCTGCGGGAGGCCGTGGGCCGAGGCGTCTTCGCTTCCGAATTCGACCCCGCGCGCGCGGATCTCGATCCGTCCGGCGTGCCCGTCCATGGCGTGCCAGGCGTTGGTGCAGAGGTTGAGCAGGATCTGCTGGAGCTGCACGGCGTCCCCAAAGACGGCGGGACATCCCGGCTCGACCTCCTGTTCGAGCCGGACGGTGACCGGGATGGTCGAACGCAGGAGGCCGTAAGTCTCATCGATGATGGCCTTCACGCCGACGGCGGATCGCTGGGTGGACTGGTGGCGTCCGAAGGTGAGGATCTGCTGCACGAGGCCTTTGGCGCGCAGTCCGGCCCGGTGGATCTCGTCGAGGCATTCACGTGCTTCGGTGCTGGCGTCGACCTGGTAGCGCAGGCAGTCGAGGTTCCCGAGGATCGCGGCGAGAATATTGTTGAAGTCATGGGCGATGCCCCCCGCGAGGGTGCCGATGGCCTGCATCTTCTGAGACTGACGCAGCTGGGATTCGAGGCCGCGACGCGCGGACTCGGCCTCGCGCAGCGACGTGACGTCGCGGAAGGTCAGCGTCACGAGTTCCTGGCCGTCCACTGCGAGTCGGACCCAGGTGGCTTCCATGGGGAACTCCGTGCCGTCCTCCCGGCGGCCCTGGGTGAACCCGGAGCCGGACGCGGGCCGAGGCTTTGCGCCGTCCTTGACGCGGCTGGCGAAAGCCCACACGGGATCCACCTCCAGCGCCTGGCGCAGGGACTCCGGAATGAGGTGTTCGACGGACCGTCCGAGCAATCCAGACGCCGGGCGCCCGAAGATGCGCTCGGCGGCGGGATTGAGGACCACCACGCGCAGGGCGTCGTCCACGGAGAGGATGCCATCGAGCGAGCCCTGCACGATTCCTTCCATGCGCGAGCGCTGACGCTCGAGTTCGATTTCGGACTGGACCCTTGCCGTGACGTCGACGAGGAAGCCGTGCCAGAGGACGGATCCGTCGGGCGACGGTTCGGGCGTGGCCCGACCCTCGATCCAGACCAGGCCGCGCTCCGGATGTTCGAGTCGGAAGACCTCATTCCACATTGTGAGGGCGCGGCCGTGGCGTTGCAGGTTTCGGATGAGGCGCTCGCGATCCTGGGCGGGCACCCGTTCGAAGGCCGGGCTGGCGTCTTTCCCGAGGGCGTCGAGGGGAAGTCCGACCACGGCCTCGAGCGCAGGCGTGGCGAATTCGAAGGCACTGCGTCCATCCGCGTGCAGGCGGAAGGCGCAAATGGCGCCGGGGGCGGTCATGACGAGGCGGGACAGGCTGGCCTCGACGCGCATGCGCCGCGCGACGTCGCGCTCGAGCTGGGCGGACCGTTCCGCCACGCGGGCCTCGAGTTGGGTGGCGTAGCCCGCCACGCGGCGGCGCGCGACGATCGCGACCAAAGCGAGGGAGCTGATCAGGACCAGCACGGCGGCGACGGCCGGACCGAACCACGGACGCGTCTGGAGCGGGCGCGGGAACACGCGCAACCGGGCGCGGGCGGGGGAGGCATCCACCACGCTCCCGAAGCCGTGCGCGCGCACCTCGAGCTCATGCCAGCCACTGTTCAGTCCGGCGGTGGGCACGGAGTGTTCCGGGCCCGCGCGCGGAGGAGACCATTCGCCGCCGTTGAGACGCCAGGAGAACCGCAGGTCCGGTTTCGATCCGGCCAGCGCGAAGCGCGGCACTGCGGTGGCCACCACGTTCCATGCCCGGCCCTCGATCAACTCCTCCTCGGCCGCGCTCAACCTCGTGTCCGGCGCCTCGCGCGACGGGCGGAATTGAAACACACGCTGACCCGCCCCGACCCAGTAGCCGGTGTCCGTCCCGCCCACGATCATGCCCACGAGATCGCCGGTGGGCACGTTGACCGACTCGAGGACGGCATCGGGTCCCCGAGGGATGACATAGAACCGGCCCGGCCCGGCGGCGAGGAGCTCGCCCGAAGTGGCGGGAGAGAGGTTGAACAGGAGCGGAGCGGGAAACTCCGTTGAGATCCCGTCGCGAAAGCGCACCAGGGCGCCGCGACCGCCGGTCGCGGCGTTGCAGCCCACCCAGAGTTCGTCGTCGCGCTCGAGGCACTCGAACACGACGCGCGCCGGCAGGTTGGTGACGGCCTGCCACGATTCGCTGCCGCTCCCGCCGCGCAGGAGTCCGCCATCGCCAAAGATCCACGCGCGCCCCAGACGATCTTCCATCATGCCAAACCGGAAGAGGCCGAGGCTCGAGGTGGGCACTGTCCAACTCTGGTCCCGATCGCGCCGCGCCAGCAGGACCGTCGCCTGGGTGGAGTCCGGTGTGGTGGCTACCAGCCAGAGACCCTCCGCCGACCCGGCGCCGCCACGGAGCGAAAACCCGGGAGCGATGCCGGGGACCGCGCGTTGTCCCCAGCTGCGGCCGTCCCACCACGCGACGCCAACGCCGCGATCCGTGCGTCGTCCCGCCACCCAGAACTGGTTGGTCGCCGCGGCGCGTCCGAGCAGCACGGTGGACAGTCCAAGGTCGTCGGCCGCGTGCCAGGGAGCGGGTTCGTCACCCCCGGGCCAGCGGTGCACGCCGCGCGGGGTGACGCCCCAGACATCGCCGGCGCCATCAAGCACCAAGTGATCGCACACCGGCTCGAGCCCGAGCCAGCCGTTGGTCTCGTCCCACCGGAGGGGCGCCTCGCCGGGCGTGGAGATGGTGGGGTAGCGGGCGAACCACACTCTTCCACGCGCGTCGACAAATCGTGGCTCCGCGGCGTTCTCGAACTGCCGCCATTCCGCCGGATGCCGGTCCCAGCGCACGAGAGTGTCGAATCCCACCGCCCAGATCGATCCGTCAGGTGCTTCGCGGACATCCTCCACGTAGTCGTGGTCCACGTCGAACGGATCGGACCCCGCCACCCACCCGTCGGGTGCGAGCGTGGCGAACCGCTTCACGCCCGAAGATACGTTCAGCGTCGAGACGATGCGGCCATCCGAGGTGGCGCAAAGCCCGTACTGGTGGTTGCCGTCGATCGGCAGGCGTGTCCAGGCGGCGCCGTTCCGCCGGTAGATCAGTCGCCCGGTGGCCACCACCAGGCCGTCGGTGGCGCTCTCCGCGAATCCGGCACTGCTCCAGTTCAGGTGCGGCACGCGTTCCGCCTCGAAGGCACGCATCCAGCGTGTGCCGTCCCAGCGCGAGACGCCGTCGAGCGTCACAGCAAAGCGCTCGCCATCGCGGGCCTGCACGAAATTCAACACGTACTCGCTGACCAGGCCGTCCTCGCGCCGGAAGCGCTGCCATACACCGTCCCGGTAGGCGGTCAATCCCCCACGGGACGAAGCGTCGGGCCAACTGTCGCTGCAGAACCAGATCGTCCCATCCGGTCCGGCGATAATCCGGCGCACATTGGCGCCGGCCAGGCCGGTATCCGCGCCGCGCCGGTCGAAGGAGGCGCCATCGAAGAGACCGGCCCCGCGGTCGGTGCCCACCCACAGCGTGCCGTCCGGGTTGACCAGCACGCACCGAACGAAGTCGCTGGGCAGTCCGTTCGCGGCCCCAAACCGCTCCCAGCGATAGCCGTCATAGCGGACCAGGCCGTCCGAGGTCGCGAGCCACACCGTGCCGTGCCGCGGCTCGCCGGGCGCCCGCTCGAAGTCGAGGTTGAACAGGTTCCGACCGCCCAGCCGTGCGTCGGCGACGAAGGAGGTGACGCGCGTGGCCGCTTCGACCGGGAGCGGCGACGGCGCACCGCGCGATTCCGGTGGGATACTGGACCATGCGAGCAGGAGCAGCGCGGCCGTTATATCATGGCCTGCCATCGGGATCCTGGATTTGGCTCGCGTCGACACCTTAGCCAGACGCCACACCGCGGGGGATGGACCGTGGAATGGCGGCGCATGGTTGCGCGACGGTTTCCACAGAACGAGCGCAGAATGGACCCGGCCGCGAATCCGGCCTACGAAGCCGGGGAGTCCGGGTTCCTGATCCAGAGCAGGAGTGCCACTGCCAGGGCCTCCGGGTCCGGGCAGGACAGCCAGCGCGCTGTTCCCGGATTCCATCCGAACCCCGCGCCCCAGGCGGGGCCGTTCACGACGCAGCCATCGGTCCGTGCTTCGTGCATCTGGCGCAGGCCGGCCGCGGTGGCGGCTTCCCGACCGCCATCAACCTCGAACTTCCAGCCGACGAGGCGTGCCCTGGGGAACCAACCGCGGAGCTGCGGCAGGATCTTGGTGGCGGGTTCGAGTTCGAGCGTGAGGGGGCCGGCCCGGCTGGATATCTTTCCCGCCTTCAGGAGTGTCCCATCGGCAGCGCGCGCGCCGGACACACGGAAATCGCAGAGCGCGGCGGCATGCAGGAGCACGTCCGGGGGCGTGGCCCGAAGTCGCGCGAGTTGCGCGGCGAGATCGTCATTGGTGGAGAAGGCATGCTGGTCGACTGCCGGGCCTGGAGTTGGGGCGGTGGCGGTCTCAGCGCGGAACAGGGTCACCTTCAATCCGGCCGCCGCGAGGTGGTCGGCGAGGATCGACCCCAGGCCCCCGGTGGAGGCGTTGGTCAGGCGGCGCATGCCGTCCACGGGCTCCCAGGCCGCTCCGCAGGTGATCAGGACAGTCATGACAGGGCACGGGTGGCTGGGCCGCACGGGCGGGTGGCGCCCTCAGACGGAGTCAACTAAGCTGCGGTTGGGAATCATAGCGTTGGCGGGTGTAGCGCTTCGGTGCTCGCCCGCCAACAACTCATGTCATCTCAGGATTGGGAGGGTGTGCCGAGTTCCGCGACCGCGGCCTCGAGCGAGGCCACGTCACCGATGCTCCAGACCCTTGCCTCGGGGGCGATGCGCTTCAGAAAGCCTGCCAGGGCCTTGCCGGGTCCGAGTTCGATGAAGCGCGTGAATCCTTCGGCGACGAGGTGACGCATCGACTCCTCCCAGCGCACCGAGGCGCAGACCTGGCGCACCAGAATCCCGGCGATCGACTGGGCGTCTCCATGCGGCTGCGCGGTGACGTTGGCGATGACGGGCACTTCGGGCGTGCGGAAGGTCACCCGCGTCAGTTCCGCCGCCAGTTTGGGCTGGGCACTGGCCATGAGACGCGAGTGATAGGCGCCGGCCACCGGCAGCGGGACGGCGCGCTTGGCGCCGCGGGCCTTGGCCAGTTCGCAGGCTTTCTGGACGCGATCGAGTTCGCCCGAGACTACCAGTTGGCCGGGGCAATTCAGATTGGCCAGCTCGATGCCGGCCTCGTCGCACACGGCGCGGGTCTGTGCCTCGTCGAGGTTGAGCACCGCGGCCATGCCTCCCCGCGTGGCCTCGCAAGCTTCCTGCATGAAGCGGCCGCGCAGGCGGACCACGCCCAGGGCCTCGTCGAATCCAAGCGCGCCGGCCGCCGCGAGGGCGCTGAACTCTCCCAGCGACAGTCCGGCGGTGGCCTGCCAGGTCAGGGCCGGCACCCGCTGGCGCAGGAGCGTGAACGCCACCCAGCTCACCAGAAAAATGCCCGGCTGCGCGTTCTCGGTCTGGGTCAACGCCGATTCGGGCCCCTCGAAGCACACCGCGGCGAGGTCGTAGCCCAGCAGCGCATTGGCCCGGTCGAACAGCGCGCGCGCTTCGGGGTGGGACGCGGCGAGATCCCGTCCCATGCCCACCACTTGCGCGCCTTGTCCTGCAAACAACAACGCCGTCTTGCTCATAGGGCCGGAAAGCCTACCGGGTCAGCGGTCCCGCGGGAAGCCATGCCTCGCCGGCCCTGACCAGATCCCCGGACAACGAGCCACGCGGGCAGGATCCGAACACGAATCTGATCGCCCGCGGCGGCGTCCTACGCGTCCTGAATTCCCTCGCGAATCAGGGCTTCAGCCGGGTTGTGAATTGCTTCGGTAGCAAAGAACTCCCCGACAATCGGGTCCCGGGTGGGCTCACCGGGTCTTCGGGTGCGGAATTGCCAGTTCATCGATGGAACCCTCGGCGGCAGCCTGCTCAAGTCAACCAACGGAGCTTAATCTCCTTCTCCAACGCCCGGAACTCCGGATCGCCGGTGACGAGTTCCGCCTTCCGGTCCCTGGCCAGCGCGGCGGCGAAGGCGTCGGCCAGACTGAGTTTGTACAGCGCCTTGAAGTGGGCGGCACCGTCGGCCAGAGCACGGTCCACGCTGTGGAACTCGATGGGCGCCGCTGCCAACTCGCGAGCCACTGAGTCCCAGGCTGCGTTCCCGTCCTTTCGGCGAATGATGTACTGGACTTCGGCATAGTTCACCTCAGTCATGTGGACGGGTTGGTCGCGTTCTCCGGCACGCTCCAGGATGCGGGCCACGGCCTCGCCTCCCAGTTCGTCCCGCAATAACGCGAGCAGTGCGTAACTATCGAGAACCAGTGCTGCGCGCATGCTTCGCCTCCTCAAGTGCCAGTTCTTCCGCCCGGTGGTCGGCCCATTCTTCGGCGAGCGTCTTGTCGCCGGGTTTCCGCTTAAGAATTCCTCGCAGCCTCCGGACGGTCGCAGCGGTCACCGGGCGAAGGAGAATCCCTTCCGAGGTCGCCTGGACGATCGCGCGGGTGCCGTCCTGGATGTCGAACTGGCGGCGCAGCCAGACGGGAATGACCACCTGACCCTTGGTGGTGAAGTGAACACTGTCGCTTTTGGATTCCGTCGCCACGACGAGAGTTCTACTTTGTGAAGTAATCGGATGACAGCATAAAAGTCGGATCCGCCAAAAGTTCTCAAACTTTGTCGGATTATCTGCCTCCGATACCTGCCTATCGAAGGCCAACCGGATCCGCTTTCGCTCGGCAGGCTCCAAGGTGCGACCCATCGGCATCGTTCTGGCTATGAGCGGACGGGCGCCTTCCGGGCAGGTGCGATTCGCCGTTCGATGACAACACTGACCGAAAGGCCGGTCTCGGCGGCCTCGGCCTCCAGGTTCCGCCGGACCACATCCATCAGACGAACAGTCCGGCCTGATCGGCCGGAGATCTTCCGGCCGGCACCCTCCCGGACTCCGCCGCGATTGATCCCAATGAGTGCCTCGAGGCCATTGGCATTGGGCACGCTTGCCCCGTCCGGCGAAGCGCGCACCCGGCGGGACGCCGGGTCCTCGCCCGGCTCGACCGCGGGCTTGCGCGGCGGCCCGTTTTCGGGTGTCACTTGTCGCCCCCAGTGCTTATGCGAATCGCCTTTCGTAGCCTCGCCCTGTGCCTCGTGGCGGCGTGGAGCCTCACCGCTTCCGCCGCCGATCCGCTGCGCGTGTTCATTCGTGGCGGCGTCAAAACCCATGGTCCCAACCAACACGATCACCCCCGCTTCCTCGGGGATTGGACCCGGCTGTTGGGCGAGCGCGGCCTGCGGGTCGAGGGAGCGATGGAGTTCCCGTCGTCGGCCCAGCTCGAAGCCACGGACGTGGTGATCATTTACGCCGCCGACGGAATGAAGATCACCGGCGACGCGCGGGCGAACTTCGAGAAGTTCCTGCAGCGCGGCGGCGGCGTGGTGGTGCTGCACGACGGCGTGGTCAGCGGCGATCAGCACGAATGGTGCAAGGGGGTCATCGGGGGCGCGTGGCGCTGGGACCTGCCGGCGGACAAGCGCACCAAATGGCTCGAAGGCGACGTCGGTGTGTTTTTTGTGCACGAAGACCACCCGGTCACCCGCGGGTTCTCGAACTTCGACTGGAAGGACGAGATCTACTACGACATGGACCTCGCGCCCGACATCGACGTCCTCGCCACCAGCTTCCACAACGTCCACATCATCGCGCCGCAGGTCTGGACTTATGAGAAGACGCGCGACGGCGGCCGCGCGCCCTACCGCGCGTTCGTGTCCCTGCCCGGCCACGAGTACGACGTCTTCAACACGCCGCAGTACCGCACACTCCTGTTGCGCGGCCTCGCCTGGGCCGGCAAACGCTCGAACCTCGACGAGTGGGTGAAGCCCGAGGAACTCGCGTCGTTGCGATATCCGCCGGGCGGACCCAAGCCCGCCTCGGAGGAACTCAAGACGCTCAACGTCCATCCCGAGTTCAACCTCTCGCTGGCGGCCGACGAGAATGTCGCGGAGAAGATCATGTCGCTGGACTGGGATCCCGCAGGCCGGATGTGGGTGGTCGAGACGCCCGAGTACCCGGGCGGTCGCGACATCAACAAAAACGATTCCAAGGTCACGCCGTGGCGCACGGGCAATCCCGACAAGTATCCCGTGGGCTCCAAGGAGCCGCGCAAGCCCCGCGACCGCATCTCGATCCTCGAGGACACCAACCACGATGGCGTGATGGACAAGAAGACGGTCTTCGCCGACGGGCTCGAACTGGCCACCTCGGTAGTCCCCTACAAGGACGGCGTCATCGTGACGCAGGCGCCCGACATCTTCTGGATCCGTGACACGGACGGCGACGGCAAGGCGGACAAGACGGAGGTGCTCATCACCGGCTGGGGCACGTTCGACACGCACGCCGTGACCAGCAATCTGCGC
>CAZYJB010000035.1:0-12293 GCA_964647675.1 uncultured Verrucomicrobiota bacterium
CTTTCTCGCAACACCACCGCCTCTCGCCACCCCCGCGGCGCCACCGGGACGAGGCGCCACTCCTCTCATGAACGTGGCTCGCCGGCTCGGTCCGGCGAGGACGGGAGGGTTCTAGCCCTTGCGCGGACGAAAGAACGGGAAGACCACCTCGGTCACGGTGACCACGACGAAGATCATGCTCACCAGCGCGTTCATGCGGAAGAACGCGACATTGATCCACTCGAGGCGCCGCCGCCGGGCGAGAAGGTGCTCGAAGAAGAGGCACACCGTGATCAGGCCGAGTCCGACCCAATAGGGCAGGCGGAAGCGGCAGGTAACGCCGAAGACCGCGAGCAGGAGCACCATGACCAGGTGCGCCAGGAAGGCGGCCGCCAGCGCGTTCTTCGGTCCCCAGCGCACCACCAGCGAGCCAAGCTTGGCCTGCCGGTCGAACTCGTAGTCCTGCAGCGCGTAGATGATGTCGAAGCCGATGAGCCAGAACACCACCGCCAACGCGAGGACGCCGGCCTGGAGTCCTTCCACGGCGGTGATGCTCGTCCCGCGCACGGCCAGCCAGGCGCCGACTGGCGCCAGCGCCAGGGCAAGGCCGAGGAAGACATGCGTGAAATCCGTGAAGCGCTTGGTCAGCGAATAGAAGCAGACCACCACCAGCGCGACGGGCGAGAGCGCGAAGCAGAGCGGATTGATGAGCGCGCTCACCCCGATCAGGCCAGCGCCGCTCAGGGCCCAGAGCAGCAATGCGCTGGCGAGCGAAAGGGTGCCGGCCGGCAGGTGACGCCCGGCGGTGCGTGGGTTCGCCGCGTCGAATCGTCGGTCGACGATGCGATTGAAGGCCATGGCGCAGGTGCGCGCGCAGATCATGGCGGCGACGATGAGGAGAAAGAGTCGCCAGCCCGGCCAGCCGCGGTTGTCCCGCGCCGCGACCGCCATCGCGGCCAGCGCAAACGGCAGCGCAAACACCGTGTGGCTGAACTTCACGAACGACAGCCATTTGGGAATCACTTGCAACATGGACGAACCCCGCACGCGCGCGGTGCGCGTTCGAATGCCCTATTCCGGTTCATCCTGCCAGCGCGGAAGCAACTGGTTGGGCACACCCAGGTGGTCGAGCACGCGGGCCACCACGGTGTCGGCCAGTTCGGTCAGCGTCGCCGGGCGGCTGTAGAACGAGGGGTTGGCCGGCAGGATGACGGCGCCGGCCAGCAACAGCAGCTCGAGGTTGCGCAGGTGGATGAGGTTGAGCGGGGTTTCGCGCGGCACGAGCACCAGGCGGCGCCGTTCCTTGAGCATGACATCGGCGGTGCGGAGGATGAGATCGTCACTGAGCCCGTGCGCAATGCGCCCGAGCGTGCCCATCGAACAGGGGATGACCACCATGGCGTCGGCGGAGTTCGAGCCGCTGGCGAACGGCACGTGCATGGTGCGCAGGTTGTGCTGCTGCACGCCCGGCGGAATGCGCAGGCCCCCTGGCAATTCCTCCTGCACCACGGCGGGCGCGTATTTGCTCAGCACGAGATGCACCTCGTGCTGGACCGGATCGAGCGCCTCGAGCAGCCGCTGCGCGTAGAGCGATCCGCTGGCGCCGGTGATGGCGATGACGATCCGCATGCCGGGACCGTGAAGGCGGAGAATCCGAAGTCAAGGGGCGCGGGCGTCTGCTGATCCCAAACTAACGAACCACCGAAGATCAGTTCAAACCACGAAGTCCCGGAGAACCCGAGGAGACCTGGTGGGGGCAAGCTGATTCGAGGTCTCCTACCAGGACTTCTCTCCCATGCCATTCTGAAGCTTTCCACTCCGTGACTTCGTGGCTTCGTGGTGAACCTGACCTCGTACGGTCGAGGGTACTGCAGACGGCGACTGAAAAGTCTTGGTTGAACCGCGAAAGGGAGAAGAACACGAAGTAGTGCGGGAGGCGCCGGAAACATGCTACCGCGTGAGCAACTCCGATGGGAAGGTATCCCCCAGCAAAGAGCGCTGCTTGGTAGTTTTCTATCCTGGAATTAGGGCTGTTCGCGCCGGGTTCGTGCGGCAGCTTCGGACCGTGATGAAATCCCTTACCGAACATCTGTGGTTCGAGGTGCCGGCGCGGCGCGGCTTCCTGAACATCACTGCGCAGGTCGAGGAACTCGTGCAACGCAGCGGCGTGCAGGAGGGACTGTGCCTGGTGAACGCCATGCACATCACCGCCAGCGTGTTCATCAACGACCACGAATCCGGGTTGCACCACGACTTCGAGGTGTGGCTCGAGACGCTGGCGCCACAGACGCGCGGCGGCCGCGACCAGGGCTACTGGCACAACCGCACCGGTGAGGACAACGCCGACGCGCATCTCAAGCGCACGATCATGGGCCGGGAAGTGGTGGTGGCCGTCACGAAGGGCCGGCTCGATTTCGGTCCCTGGGAGCAAATCTTCTACGGTGAATTCGACGGACTGCGCCGGAAGCGCGTCCTGGTGAAGATCCTTGGTGACTAGGAATTCTCGGTTTGACTCGTGGCACGCGGCGTTCAACGTCCGCGGTCATGACCCGCATCTCCGCGCCCCGCCGGGGCTTCACGCTGATCGAGTTGCTCGTCGTGATCGCCATCATTGCGATCCTGGCCAGCATGTTGCTACCCGCGCTCGGCAAGGCGAAGGCCAAGGCGCAGCAGATCAAGTGCGCGAACAACACCAAGACCATCACCCTGGCGACGTTCATGTACCTGAACGATTTCGGGCGCTCGGTGCCGTACAACGGCGTGGCCACGGCGACGATGGACAACGCGCTTTGGGTCAATGTGCTCGCGACCAATTACGGCGCCATCAACGAGGCGCGTGTCTGTCCCTCGGCACCGCCCGCGGCCAAGAAGGCACGTCGCCGCCACGCGAATAGTGGTTCCCTCGATCAGACCTGGCTCTGGACCAGCTCGAAGGGGGTCGACTACCAGGGCAGCTACGTCTTCAACGGATGGTTCTACGGCGACGACGATCCCTACTTCAGCACGCCCGATCAAAAGCCCAAGAAGTTCAAGAGCGATGTCGATTGCCCGACGCCGTCCTCCACGCCGGTGATTTCGGATGGCAACTGGATCGACACCTGGCCGCAGCCGACCGATCCGCCGGCGCGCAATCTCTACACCGGCGACGATTTCGCGGGCGCCATGGTGCGTCTCACCCTGCCGCGCCACGGCGGTGCGAGCTGGCCGAAGAACGGCATCTTCAATCCCAAGAATGATCTTCCCGGGTCCACTTATCATGGGTTCGTGGATGGCCACGCGGAGTTGGTACGTCTCGAGCGCCTGTGGAAGCTCGACTGGCACCGCGGCTGGGTGCCCCCTGCGAAGCGCCCGGGCAAGTGAGGAGAGTGGCAGGCGGGGCGCCACGTCCTCCCCTCCCGAAGCCGCCCCGTGCAGGCGGCGCTCGACGGTTTCTGCGACTCCATTGGTCGAGGCCCATGGAGCGCGCGCTCCAGTCCGGTGGGTCTTGAGCGCCGTCTCGTGCCTCGGTGTCCGCGGGGACACCGACCCATCCCCGTCCTGAATTCGCCAAGCCGGTCAGCGCAGGCTGCACGCCTGCGGCTACGGTGAACGTCCTCGCCGGACGGAGCCGGCAAACCACCATCATAAGAGGTGAGGTAGGGCGCCACGTCTCTGTGGCGCCGCTCGTTGGGGTGAAGGTCCGTGGGGAATGTGATGAGGCGGCTCGGCAGGGACGCCTTGGCCTACCTGCCTACGGCAGGGTGAAATTGAAGGTGGAGATCCCGCTGAAGGTTTCCCCCGGCTTCAGCGACAGCGCGCCCGAAGTGCCCAAGGTCACGGGACCAAACGGGAAGTTCTTCTTCACATAGTTCCCTGGAGGCGACTCGTACTCCACGGTCAGGGTCCCGCCCACGCTGGCGTTCAGTGCTCGTGTGCCGGGATCATAGGTGCCGGAGGTGTTCCACGCGACCCACGCATAGGGGTGCCCGGGATTTCCGGTTGTGGTCTTGCCGAACGCCTTGGGCGAGGTGGTGCCCGACGCTGTTCCCGTGAACGACGGGAGTCCCGGGACGGGCACCTTGAGGGTCCCTTTCAGGGCGAACCCTCCATACGCCAGACTGCCCTGCGTTTCCCATAGGTTGGGCGTCAATTCGATGGGCACCGAATAGCTGAAGGGATAGCCGCCGAGGGTCAGGGATCCGGTGGGTGCGGTGGTTAGTGTGAACGCGCCACTCGACTCCACCGAACCCGCCAGGGCCAGCGTGCCGAAGTCGGTGCTGAGCGAACCGCGCAAGGCGGCGAGGGATGTCCCGGCCGGTGTGCGTGCGAAGGCGAGGCGTCCGTCGCGCAGCGTAAACCCGCCGGCGGTGAGGGTGGTGAAGGACGCTTGGACGCTGGCCGCGCCGCGGGGATGAAGAAGGCCCAGCGTGTCGATGCCTTGCAGTCCGGGAATGGTCAGGCGCGTGGCGAGGTTCACGCCGGGACCACCGCCCGCGACGTAGTGCCGCACCACTTCGTCCGGCGACAGCGCGCGGTCGTAGATGGCCACCTCGTCGAGCCCGCCGTGAAAAGTGCGACCGGCGACCTGCGCATTGCCGCCGAGCTGGACCGGCCAGTCGTTGCGAGCCAGGTCCCGGTCGGACAGGGCGGAGGCCGCCAGCGCACCGTCGCTAGAGCGCGCCTTGGCCTGGCCGTCGTAGGTGGCCACCACATGGTGCCAGCGGTTGTCATGGAGGTCAGGGCCGCCACCGAGACTGTGGTGCGTGCCGCCGCTGGTGGTCTCGAAGGAGATCCGCCCCGTGCTGCCGTAGCGGCTGAGACGCCAGGCGCTGTCCCCCTTGGTCACCACCGCCTGCCAGGCCTTGGTCCAGGAGGCCACGCGGATCCAGGCCTCGACCGAGACGGCGCGGCTGAGGTCGAACGCCGGCTCATTGGCCACGACGATCACGTCGTCGAGGCCATCGAGAAACACCGAGCGATCGACGTTCAGCGGTCCCGTGAGGCCCGAGGCGTCTCCAAGGCGCGCGCCGCCGGTGTAGGTCGCCAGGTAGTCAGGCCGGCCGAAGGTCGCTTTTTTCGCGTCACCGGCCGAAGTGCCGGTGATCTCTCCGAGGCGCCAATATGCCAGTGGCGCGGCGCCCTGATCGGCGAGCACCAGCGGATCTCCCGCAACGAGCGCGGAGTACATGCTCGGACTGCGTCGCAGGGCCGCATTCCAGGAGGACACCGCGTACCCGAACAGCCGGTTGCCCGGGAGGCTGGTGTTGGCGAGAGCGAAGGTGCCGTCAGAACCAACGCTGCCTTGGAGCGGCAGGGAACCGAGCACCGGCACCGGGAGCTGGGCCGAGGCGTTGAGCGTGGTCTGGCCGGAGGCGGTGCGCAGGTGCAGCGCGAGATTCGCGACTTCGATCCCGGCCAGGGATCCGGAAGCAATCTGCCCGTCGAGCGCGAAGCCCGCGGCGCTCGAGTATCCGCCCTCGAGGGCGACGGCGACGATGCCCGGCAATTCGAGGCGGCCGTTCAGGAGCAGGGAGGGAGCGGCGGTTCCGAGGCGCAGGGCGCGCAGGCCGGCGCTCTGGAGTGCATAGCCGCCCGGCGCCAGCGTGGTGGTTCCTTCGGTGGAAAGATCGAAGGATCCGGACCCGGCGAAAGTCCCCGCGAGCGCGGCCTGACTTAGTCCGGACACGGCGAGATGCAGGCGCGCGCGGGTCTCCCAGGCGCCGCCGGCTCGGGCATGGGCGAGGACTTCGTCGGGAGACAACGCACGTCGGTAAAGGGCGACCTCGTCGATCCAGCCGTTCCAAAAGCGTCCGGTGGCCTGGGCATTCTCGCCGATCACGACCGCGTGCGTGCTGCTGGCGATGGTGCCGGTGGCCGGTGTCCAGGCATCGAGTTCGCCATCGATGTAGAGTGCTTTGACGCGGCCGTCGTACGTCGCGACCATGTGATGCCAGCGTCCGTCGTCCAACGCCCGCGAGCCGGCGAGGTAGGGCGGGTTGAGGCCGTCGGTGTCGAAGCGCAGGGCGCGTCCGGTGTTGTCCCTTTGCAGCCGCCACGAGTTGTCACCGCGACTGACGATGGTGTTCCAGGGGCGGTCGAACGCGGCGACACGCACCCAGGCTTCGACGGTCATCGCCGAGGCGAGTCCGGCAAACTCCGGCTGGGTGCCGAGCACCACGGAGCCCGCACCGCCGAAGCGCACGCTGCGATTCCCGGTGTAGGGAACGCCCGGTTCCTCTCCTGGCGTGGAGGCTCCGCTGTAGGTGCCGTCGAGCCGCACGGCGAGCGCGGACAGCGCCGCCAGCGTCGGACGACCGCCGAGGAGGATCGACGGTTCCGCATCCAACGGACGGACGAGTGCGAACTGCGCGTCGTCGAACGTGTAGGGTGTGGCGGTGGTTCCAGGAACGGACAGCGTGCCGCGGAGATCACAGGTGGCATGCGCCACATCGATGGTGCCCCGTCCCTGGAGCGTGACGTCGCGATAGACAGCGCGACCGGTGAACGAGAGGCGGGTGGTGACCGGATCCCAGGTGAGCGTCCCGTCCAGGGTGATGACGGGATCCGGGGCTGGAGTTGCCAGGGCAGTTGCCAACGCCTGTGTCCGCGCTCCACCCGGAGCGGTCAGGTCGACGGCGAGTTGCGCAGTGCCCTCACCCGAGACCGCGCCGGTGTTCACGTCGATCCGGACCGTGCGGAAGGCGAGACTCACCCCGGGCGCGGGCTGGAGCGCGGGCGTGGCCGGACCGGTGAGTTGGCCGGCGGCAAGGTCGATGACAAGAGCGCCCTGCACCACGGTTCCGAGTCCCGGGACGTGAACGGTTCCAGTACCAGTGAGGCGTTGCCGCACCGGATCGACGACGATGGGGGAGCCTGCGGACGCCGGGAGATCGATCAAACCCGCTTTCATCGGCGTCGTGGCGATCCAGGTGCCGGCATTGGTCGACGCGAAGGTGCCGGTCAGGGGGGTGCTGCCGACCATCCGCGGTTCGCTGGGGGCGCCGGACTCGACGGTGACGCGGTAATACCGTTGCGCTGCGCCAGCCGGATCATCGTAGCGAACCACCGAACCCGTCGCGCTGAGGGTGGTCAGGGGAGTCCAGAGCGTCGAGGCGTCGAGGCGCGGAGCCGAATCGAGGCGGTACTGCAGGCCGGGGGTCGAGGTCCATTCGAGGCGCCAGCCGACGCCGGGCACGGCTCTGGGCGTGGTGAGGACCGGCCTCGAATCGGCGGCTTGGACGGTGGCGGGCCCGGGGGAGAAGGAGGCCAGGCAGAGCGCCAGTCCCGCGAGGGAGAGGGCGAGCAGGGTCAGTGATCCCCTTCGGCCCCACCTTTTTGAAGCCGAGGACGCTGCTCGGAGCATACGGACGTTGTCGGTAGCTCAAGTCTCAGCCTGAAGCCGAGTCCAAAAAGGGAAGGGCGGTGGCGCGTTGTGCGGCTCGGCAGAGACGCCTCGCCCCACCTGGCTGTGAGGGGAGCATGCAAGGTGGGGCGTCACGTCCCCGTGGCGCCGCAAGGTGCGGTGACGGGGCGGGGATGACCGCGATGTGGCGGCTCGGCAGGGGTCGCCTCGCCCCACCGCCTGCGGACGAATGAAGTGGCTCGGTGGTCCGGGTAAGCGCCGCCTGCACTGCGATGGCCAAGGGGTATCCGCTATTCGACGAAGAGCAGCGTGCCGAAGCGTTCGGCGACGTGGAACGTCCGGTTGAGCGTGGGACGCCAGGCGAGGAAGCCGTTGTTCGCGTAGTCGCACCGATAGAGGTTGATGCGCCAGCGCGTGCCGGCCATGGGCGCGGTTTCCGAAAGCGACTTCAGCGGGATCCGCATGCGTCCGGTCCAGACCTTGCGCGCCTCGTCGATGCGCGCCTCGGTTTCGAAGCCACTGCTCCACTCGAAGTCGCGCTTTGGCAGTTCCAGGCGCAGGTCGAGCTTCATGTTGTTGGGGGCCACCTGGAACTCGGTGTAGTGCGTGATCGAGTTGGTGTCGGTGCCGATGAAGGCCTCCAACACATCGCGTTCCCAGAGTCCGATCCGCTCCTGGTCCGGAGTGGCAGGTTCGAAGGTGGTGAGGGTGGTGTACGGCGCCTGGTACTCGAGGAAGAGGTGGGTGGCGTTCCAGCCGGCACGCACGACGGTGGCGAGTTCGGGGCGCGCCTTGCCGTCCAGCGAGGTTTGGTCGAGGTAGGCCGGCATGGCGGCCGCGAGATCGGTCCATGCAGCCGCAGGGTCGGTGGGAAGACGGCGCGCGTGGAGCACCGGTGGCGGCAGCGCACGCGCGAGGAGTTGTCGGGCGTTGTCGAAGTAGATCTTGCGCAGCACCGGGGCGCTGAGGCCGATCGCGCTGATCGTCCAGTCGCCCTGGATGGGAGTCATGTGCGCGAAGTCGCGGTCGCGCGTCTCGAGCCATCGCCAGTGCTTGCGGAAGAACTCCACGGCATCGTCCTCGTTCGGACGATCGTCGTCGCCGCTGCTGCCGAGGATCATCTTCGACGCGTGCACCTGGAAGTCGGTGGCAAAGAAGATGCGATCCTGGTGCTTCTCGAACAGCCGCCGCACGCGGTCGGGATTCTGGCGTCCGATCTCGGGCACCCGCGCGGCGAGATCGGCGTTCATGTTCGGATGCTGGTCAAGCGCCTGCTCAACCCAGTCGAGGTCCTCGGGATTGTTGGCGAAATGCACGCACACGAACGTGGTGCCCGGGTTGCGTGAGATGACGCGGTCGAGGGCGGCGAGGAGTTCCTCACGCGGCGGATAGACCTTGGGATCGCCGAACCACCAGGGGCGATGGTCCTTGAGCTCCTTCCACCGTTCGTTGCTTTGATCGAAGGGCATCCAGAACGCCTTTGGATCGCCGACATGGATGCTGACCGGGAGACCGAGCTGCCCGCAGCGCTGCCAGACGCCGTCGAGCTTGGGGTCGTCGATGCGGATGAGTGCGCCCTGGCCGTCGCGCAGGTAGAGGCCAAGGCGCTTCTCCTCCTTGAGCCCGGCGGCGCCGAGCTGGTGCGCGCGCTCGACCTGCTCGACCGCACGCTGGCTGAAGTCCGGTTTGTCCCAGCCGGCGTAGTCGAGGTTGAAGTAGAGCACGAACCGGCCGGGGGCGAACTGCTCGACCAACGCGCGATGGGTCTCGAACTGGCTGGTGCCGCCTTCCCGACGCGTGACGGTTCCACCCGTGAGATTCGCGCCGAGACCGATGCCGGCGCGATCCATG
Organism: uncultured Verrucomicrobiota bacterium; assembly: GCA_964647675.1. Taxonomy (GTDB): domain Bacteria; phylum Verrucomicrobiota; class Verrucomicrobiia; order Limisphaerales; family CAIMTB01; genus CAIMTB01. The sequence continues at coordinate 9,173 of CAZYJB010000035.1, forward strand.
ACACGCACGGCGCGTTGGATGAACTCGGGCTTGGAGGAAATGTGCTGGTGCAGGTCGATCAGGCGGCGTGCCGCGCGCCACGCCTCGGCCTCGGGAAGGAATGGCGACGGCGTGTCGGCGGCGTGGAGGGGGATGGCGGCGACCAGGCAGGCGGCGAGCCAGAGGCAGGTCGGACAGGCCTTGGGGAACATGCGAGCGAGGAAAGCGTCCCGACCGGGGTTGCGCAAGGTCGTCGAACACGGGGCGGTTGCCCGCAGTTGAATCCCAACCCGCCCGCGGAGTATCAACCCGGGCAACGGAACCCATGACCCTGCGCCTCGACGACCTCCAGGGACCGGAGATTGCCGCGCTGCTCGCGGAGCACCTGGCCACGATGTCTTCGGTGTCTCCGCCGGGAAGCTGCCATGCGCTGAACCTCGAGAAACTGCGCCGACCGGAGGTCACTTTCTGGACCGTCTGGGAGGGCGGTCAACTGGCCGGCTGTGGCGCCTTGAAGGAGCTCGACGGGTCGCATGGTGAAGTGAAGTCGATGCGCACCGCCAAGGCCTTCCTGCGGCAAGGGGTGGCGACGCTCGTGCTTCGGCATCTCATCGGCGAGGCGCGACGACGCGGTTACCGCCGGTTGAGTTTGGAGACGGGGGCGATGCCCTACTTCGAGCCGGCGCGAACGTTGTACAGGAAGAACGGCTTCCGGGAGTGCGCGGCGTTCGGGGAGTACGTCGCAGACCACAACAGCGTCTACATGACGCGGGAGCTTTGAGGGAAGGGACAGGCTCTCAGGTGCTCCCGGAGGTCATTCCGGGGCGGGCCGTCCGCGGAGGCCAGCCGGCGAAAACGGCGCGTGGACCCAGCTCACGCGCGATGCGGATGACCTCGTTCCACTTGACCATCCGCTCGCTGCGCGAGAACGAGCCAACCTTGAGCTGGCCGGCGTTGGTGGCGACGGCGAGATGGGCGATGAAGGCGTCCTCCGTCTCGCCGGAACGCGCGGAGACGATGGGTTGCCAGCCGGCCGACTGCGTGAGGCGAATGGCGTCGCTCGTCTCGGTGACCGTGCCGATCTGGTTGAGTTTGATCAGGACGGCATTGGCCACGCCGGCCTTCATGCCCTGGCGGATGCGGGTGGCATTGGTGGTGAACAGGTCGTCGCCCACGAGCTGGAGTTGGGCTCCGAGGGATTGGGTGATCGCGAACCAGCCGTCCCAATCGGTGTCGGCCAGCGGATCTTCGATGGAGACGATGGGATAGCGATCGCACCAGTCGCGCAGGAGATCGACAAACTGCGAACTGGTGAACTCACGGCGTTCGAGGGTGAAACGATATCGCGCGGAGCTCTCGTCGCGCAGGTCGCTGGCGGCGATATCGAGGGCGATGGCCGCGTCGCGGCCCGGCGTGTAGCCGGCGCGCTGGATGGCTTCGACGATGAGCGCGAGCGGCTGCTCGTTGGTGTCGAACTCGGGCCAGTAACCGCCTTCATCGGCGACACCGAACCGTTTGCCGCGCTCAGCCAACAGGTCGCCGGCGGCGTGGAACACGTCGTGCGTGAGGCGCATCACGTCGTCGAAGCTCCGCGCGCCCACCGCAATGAGCAGGTAGTCCTGGACGTTGGTGCGCCAGTTGGCGTGCGCGCCCCCGCCGATGATCTGGATTTCCGGCATCGGCAGCGTGACCCCGCCGCCGCCTCCGAGGTGGGCGTGGAGCGAAACCCCACGCGCGGCCGCTGCCGCATTGGCCACGGCCAGCGACACCGGCAACAGCGCGTTGGCACCGAGACGGCTCTTATTCGCGGTCCCATCGAGCACGATGAGTCGCTCGTCGATGGTGCGTTGTTGGGTGGCATCGAGTCCGCGCAGGGCGGGACCTATCTCCTCCTCGATGTGGCGGATGGCTCGGAAGACGGACTTGCCGCGATACTGCCGGGGATCGCGGTCGCGGAGTTCGAGGGCCTCGAACTGGCCGGTGGACGCACCGGAGGGGGCGAGCCCGCGACCGCGCACGCCATTGGACAGCGTGACCTCGGCCTCGACCGTGGGCACGCCGCGCGAGTCAAAGATCTGCCAGGCTGCGATCGACGCGATGTCCATGGCCCAGCGATACCCGGGGGGTGCCGACGTCGGAAGCGGGAAGTGCAGGCGACTCGCCGGCTCCGCGCGGCGAGCCGGGGCGGAAACCCCGACCCGAAGCATCCAATGGAAGAAAGGGGTCGGGAAAGGAATGGGTCGGTGTCCCTTTCGGGACACCGAGTCCCGCTACCGGCGGCGGTCGGCCGGGCAGCGGAACCCCTCGTTGGTCGGTGTCTGGGTGAACAGGGTGGTGGTGATGGGCGGCAGCCACGGCGGTTGGCTGGAGGCCTACCCCGGGAATGAAGCCGTGCCCTCCCGACTCTGCAACCGCAACCCCTTCAGGCTTGCGGCCGAGAGGGTGATCGCATCACCCCGGGGTTGCGCGGCAGGCGCCACCCCGGGCTTTGGATGCAACCGCGCTGCGGTGGGGTGGTTCGCTCGGGCCGGGGGGGCGGTCGGCATCCTGGCGGAAGCCGAGTCCTGACATGGAGGTCACGACCCACCGGAAGGGAAAGCGCGCGCTTGGGCCTAATCCAGGACCGAGCCGGCATCGGAGCCCGCGGGTGCCCGGCGTTTGTGGCGGCCGTAGACCCATTCGAAAAGCGGCGACGCCATGAGCGTGGTGACGATCGCCATCACCACCATGATGGAGAACAGGGCCGGCAGAATCACCCCCTTCTGGAGTCCGATGTTGATGATGATCAGCTCCATGAGACCACGGGCGTTCATCAGCGACCCGACCGCGAGGGCGGTGGGATTGTCGGCTCCGGTGAGGCGGGCCGCGGCCCAGCAGGCGACGCCCTTGGCGAGGATCGAGACCAGGAGGATGACGACCGCGAGGAACAGCATGTCCAGGCTGTTGACCAGATCGAGGCGCGTGTTGAGCCCGGAGTAGGTGAAGAACATGGGCAGCAGCAGGACTACCGCCATGGGCGTGAGCTGCCGCTGCAACTCCTCGGTGAGCCGACCGCGCGGCATGGCGGCGCCCAGGATGAATCCGCCAAAGACGGCGTGCATGCCCACTGCATCCATAGCCCAGGCGGCGAGGCAGAAGAGGG
>CAZYJB010000036.1:0-12192 GCA_964647675.1 uncultured Verrucomicrobiota bacterium
TCCCACGCACGTTCGAAGAAGCGCGCGCGGGCCGCGGAGGAAGCTTCGGCCGATCCGCCCGACGTCGCGGGGTTGCGTGCCTTGACCAGCAACTCCCTGCGCTCCTCCCGCAATGCGCGGGTCCGCGCCTCCTGCGCGTCACGCTCGAAGTACTGGCGTCCGTCGATCCACGTCTGGAGGCAACGGCTTCGCGAGTCGAGCGGAGGTCCGGACCAGATCGCGAAATCGCCGTCCTTGCCGGGCTCGAGCGAGCCCACGCGGTCGGCAATGCGGAGTTGGCGCGCCGGGTTGAGGGTGACGAACAGCAGCGCGTCGGCTTCGGGCGTGCCGCCGTACTTCACCGCCTTGGCCGCCTCAAAGTTCAGGCGGCGCGCGTGGTCCGAGGAATCGGAGTTGAAGCTCACCAGCACCCCGCGCTCGCGCATGATCGAGCCCGCGTAAGGGATCGCGTCGATGACCTCCATCTTGAATGCCCACCAGTCGGAGAAGGCACTCGCACCCGCGCCGTGCCGCGCGATCTCGTCGGCCACTTTGTAGCCTTCGAGCACGTGCTGAAGCGTCGCGACCCGCACCCCGAACGACTCCATCGTGCGCAGGAAGGCGACGATCTCGTCCTGCCGGTAGCTGTGGCAATGGACCAGGCGGGTGCCGTCGAGGATCTCGGCCAGCGCCTCCAGTTCAAGGTCACGTCGCAGCGGCGGAAGCGAAGGATCGGCCGAGCGCCGTCGACGCGCCTCTTGGTACTGCCGTGCGGCGGCAAAGCGGTTGGCGAAGAACGTCGGCACTCCCATGCGAGTCTGGGGAAAGCGGGTGACCTGGCGTTCACCCCAGTTCGCCTGCTTCACGTTTTCGCCGAGCGCGAACTTGATGCCGGGCGGCGCGCCCTCGAGCCGGAGTTGGTCCGGACCTGCACCGTCGCGCAGCTTGATCACGGCGTTCTGCCCGCCGATCGGATTGGCCGATCCGTGCAGCATGTTCGCGGTGGTCAGCCCACCCGCCAGCTGGCGGATGAGGTCAGGGGTCTCCGAATTCAGCACGTCGTCGATGCGCACCATCGCGGTGCTGGGCAGGGTGGCCTCGTTGACGGAGCCCAGGACGGCCGAGTGACTGTGCGCATCGATCAATCCCGGGGTCACGTGCAGGCCGGTTCCGTCGACCACGGTCGCCTGGTCCGCCGCATCCGCGGGCAGATTCCCGACTGCCTCGATGCGCCCGCGGCGCACGAGGAGCGACGCGTTGGTGAGCACGCCGGCCGGGCCGCAGGTCCAGATCGTCGCATGTCGCACCAGCACGGCCGGGGGTTGCTGGAGCGGTCCGCGATGTTCGAGCGGCGCACGGGCGACGCGGGGCGCCGGCGGCCGTGGGAACGGTGGCAACGCATTCGTTGCTGGGGCCGATGCCACGCTGGTATTGGTCGGCGCGGCCGTGTTCGTGGACGCGGCGGCAATGGCGCGCGGCGGAGGCACCCGCACCAGTGGCACGCCGTCGACCCAGACGGAGTGCACTCGGGACGTGGCGTTGAAGTAGTCGCCTTCCGTCAGGGTGAGAAACGCGAGTTTCCCGCGCTCCACGGTGCCCAGGCGATCGCTCAATCCCGCGAGGCGCGCGGGCGTGACGGTCAGTGCCATCAGCGCATTCGACACGGTGAGGCCCCTCATCACGGAGGCGGCGAGGTTCTTGCGGAACTCCTTCCGGTCCGAGAGCCCGTGGCTGGTGAGGGCGAAGGGGAGGCCGAGGCGCTCCAGCAGGGCCGCGGTCTCCGGCGCCCAATCCCAGGCGCGCAGCTGATCGAGTGAAACGTCCTCCCAGTCTTCCTCCGAATGGACCTTCGGCAGCGCAGGATGTGCCAGCGGCAGCAGGAACGGTCCGCCCGTCGCGGCGATCAGGTCCGGGCGCCGCCATTCCTGCCCCGTGGCGAGATAGAGCGGATGCCGGATTCCGAACTCGCGCGCCAGTTGCGCGGCACGATGGATCATCAGCACGCTGCCCGCGTCGAACACGACGGGCTGGCCGTCGAGGACGGCGCCGAGCGCGTCCCAGGCCGTGTTCATGGGCGTTCGCGGCGTGATGGCCGGGGCCTGCGCGACGAAGGCCTTCAGGGCGCGATGATGCGCGGCGTCGAGCAACGACTGGCGCACGGTCGCCACCGCACCCATGAGGGATCCTGGGTAGGGCGCGGGTCCCTGACCCTCCGGCGCGCCCGGGTCGAATCCCACGCACTGCGTGACGTCGGCTCGCAGGATCGAGGCATTGGGCGACGCCTGGCCGAGGGCGACCACAGCGGACTGCCCGCGGAGGATGCCGTCCGCAGGCACGAGGTGTGCGGCGGTGAAGCCCAGTTCGTGAAGGCTTTCGAGGGTCTTGGTCGACGGCGAATACGTCGCGGCGAGGCGCAGCTCGGGAGTGACCCGCCGCGAGAACGCGCCGGGACCCGTTCCGCCGGGATCGCGTTCCTGCCCTGGAACCCCAAGGAAACGCGGCCCGAAATCGCTCTCGGAAGGCGCGCGCGAGTCGGTATCCGGCTCACCTCCCGCGGGGGCGGGAGCGGGCGGTGGTGTTGGGACACTGACGTAGGCGTCGATGAATCCCGGATAGATCGTCAGGCCGGAGACGTCCCAACGCCGCGCGCCGGCGGGCGCCGCGCCGGAAGCTTCCACCGAGACGATGACGCCGTTGCTGATGACGAGCGTGGCATTGGTGATCTCGATTCTCGGCGACGGGAGGAGCGTGCCGCCCACCAGGGCATGGAACCCCGAGGAACGCGGAGGGAAACCGGGCGCATCCAGGGTCGCGGTGGCCGCGGCCGCGCGCGGCCCTGCCATTGGAATCCAGACCACCGCGAGCAGACCGGCCGCGAAGAGGGGATGACCGGGGATTCGCACGGGCCGGACTATGGAAAACGGGCGGGGTCGGCAGAAGAAAAAAGGATTTGCCACGGGGCCCCGGGACTTCGTTTACTCCGCCTCCCGCGAATCGCGGGGTCAGTCCGCCGGGTGCCTCGGTAGCTCAATGGCAGAGCAGCTGACTCTTAATCAGTTGGTTCTAGGTTCAAGTCCTAGCCGGGGCACCATTCTTCCGCTGTGACGAGTCGGATTTCTGAGGTCCCTGTCCGTTCGGGTCGCGCCTGCGTTGGGGCCATCGGGGTGCAGAGAGTTCGGGTCCCCCGCGGCGATTCTACTCCCCGCCCGTGCCCGTTTCCGGGGTCGTGGGCGGAGAGGTTTTTCCACGCTGCCGCAGGCTTTCCTGGAGGCGAGCTTCAGTGCGGGCCTTGTGGCGCATTTCGGAGGTGTGCGCCCACATCTCCAGCACGACCAGCAGCGCGCACCAGTAGAGGAGGGAGCCGCCGAGGATCGACAGGTCCCAAAGGAAGGCACCCCAGCCCGGCCACTGGTCCGCTGCCATGAACCAGGCGTTCCACCAGGGCGCCTCTTCCAAGGGGCGCTTGAGGCCGTCCTGCCATCCTCCCTCCACCCTGGTTCGCACGAGGTAGGCGAGGCCGAACCGCCACACCATGATGATCAGGTGAACCACCGCCAGGGGCCCGGCCCAGCGCCACGCCGCTTGCAGTGCCGGCGGATAACACTCCCGATCTCCATCCATGCGGTGCAACTCCGTATCAGGTTTTTGCCATGATGGACAAGCACCCCGGGACCTGTGGGGCGGGCGGGCCAGGACGCTTGCCATCGCGGGCCGCCACGGGGAGCGTCGCGGCGCTGCGTCATGAGTGCGAATTCCGAGGGCGTGACCAATGAACTGGGACAGTGCGTGGGGGTCCCGCTGCCGGGCTGGAAGGCGCCCGGATTTCCCGTGGCCCGTGGGATGGTGGGACGCCATGTGCGGGTCGAGCCCCTGGTTCCGGACCGCCATGCCGCAGGGTTATTCCAGGCGCTGGCGGAGGAGACCTCCGGCCGGCTCTGGACCTACCTGCCGTACGGGCCCTTCCAGCACGAGGCCGAGTACCGGGCCTGGCTCGATGCGGGCGCGCGGGGACAGGACCCGCAGTTCTACGCGCTGGAGCATCCCCACTCGCGCGCAGCTCTTGGATTGGCCGCCTATCTGCGCATCGACCCCAAGGCGGGATCCATCGAGGTGGGGCATCTCCAATTCTCACCGCGGCTGCAACGCAGTGTGGCGGCGACGGAAGCGATGGTTTTGATGATGGCCAATGCCTTCGCCCTGGGCTTCCGGCGTTACGAATGGAAATGCGACGCCCTGAATGCGCCTTCGCGCGCGGCAGCGTTGCGGCTCGGATTTCAGTTCGAAGGCATTTTCCGACAGGCGACGGTGGTGAAGGGGCGCAACCGCGACACCGCCTGGTTCTCCATCCTGGACCGCGAGTGGCCGGTCCTGCGCGGCGCCCTGGAACGCTGGCTCGCGCCAGAGAACTTCGATGCTGGCGGGCAGCAGCGCGAGCGGTTGTCGGTCCTGACCACCGAAGCGCTGAAGCCGTTGCGGATGTCGAATCCGACGGGATGCAGCGGTTGAACGGGGCCTGAGCCGCGCGCAGGCGCTCACTTGGAAGCGGAGTCAGAAACCGTGGGCAGAAGGAAAAGACGTCCGTCGCCCGGTCCGAACGAGAGCTGCAGCCCGGCCAGTTCGGGACTGTCGTCCACCACCGGCGCCAGCGTTCCGTCGCTTTTCGACACCTCCTCAATCCGGGTTGTTTCGACGTCGAAGGTGACCGTTGGCCACGCCGTGTGGCTGTAGCTGTGATTCACCAGCACGATGGCGCGGCGCCCATCATCGTGCGTGAAGGTGCCCACGATGAGCTCGGCAGCCGGATCGCCCTTCACGGACACCAGGCGCGGAATCCCGGACCCGCCGGTTCCCGGTGCAGCGTCGGTCCGCACCCGAGCGACTCCCGTGGACCGCAGGCGCATGAGGGTGGGTCCGAGGTGGCGCAGTTCTGCGTTGATGCGCCGGGCCTCGTCATAGTGCCGCGTCTTGCGTCCCTCCGCTGTGATCAGCGCGCCGCCTTTCGGGAATTCCCCGGTGCCGCCGTTGCCCTTACCGGGAGTCCAGTAGCAGAAGTAGAGAACGCCGCGGGAGCCGTAGGCGATCGAGGTGAAGATCTGCCACCGGATCTGCGCTTCAGTGGGGTCGAGCCGGTCGTTGAAGGGCATCGAGTAGAAAAAGTTCCAGTGCGGGATCCCGGCCTCGAGGGAGACGCGCCGGAAAAGTTCGAGGTTCTCGCAATAGGCCTCGCGCCCGTCGCGATCCGGGCGCATGAGCGGATAATGGTCCATCGACAGGACTGCCGGCTTCACCTCGCGCACGAAACGTCGCACGTGCTCTTCATAGGTATCGGTGCCGAGTTGCTCACGGCTCGCGTAGTTGGGGAAGAGATTGACGTATCCGAACCGGCCCGGGCGCTCCTCGCGAATTGCCGCGGCGCGGCGGGCGAGGTCCGCGAATTGGCTGGCGTTCGGCTCGTCGACGAGCTGATAGCCCCAGCAGGCCGGACCGTCGGGAAGTGGGGAAGCGTTGCCGGCTTCGATGACGGCGCGGAGTCCGAAGCGTTCGCACAACCGCAACTGTTCCGCCGGAGCGATGGCCGGAGTTCCAATGACCACGGTGAAGTTCGCGTCGGCGATTTCCTGGTAGCGCTGCTCGGCGTCGTGCGCCGTCTGCGGTCCCACCCAATACCCGATGGCGAAGCGATCCTGCACCCAGCGCGCTGGCTCGGCGGCACGGGCTTCGGTTGCTTGCGCGAGGCCGAACGTGCAGGCGAGGCACGTGAGCGCGGCGCGTGGGACGACGGAAGTCATGAGGAGGACGGGATCGACGGCGGTGGCTGCGGGTGTGGGGAAGTACGGCCTGATCAGTTGGCAAGCGGTTGGCTGCTCCGCAGGTAGGCGAAGAGATCGCGAAGCTGCTGCTCGTCGAGCGCGTCCAGCAGGCCTTCGGGCATGAGCGACATGCCGGCGGCGCGGAGTTCGGCGATCTCGCTGCGCTGGACGACGAGGTCCTGTCCGTCGAGACCGCGCAGGACGACCACGCGGTCATCCTGGCGCACGACGAAGCCGGAGAGGGATCGTTCGTCGCGCGTCTCGATGCCGACATTCTCGTAGCCTTCGCGGATCTCCGCGCTGGGGTTCACGATGCTCAGCAGCAGCGTGTCGAGATCGTCCCGGCGGAACGGAGTGAGGTCGGGTCCGATGGCGCCGCCCTGGTTGAAGAGACGATGGCAACTGGCACAGGCCGCATGGAACAGCTTCTTCCCGTTGTAGGGATCTCCGGAGCCGGCCCGCAGGGTCCCGGCGAAGCGGCGAATACCGGCCTCCATTGCCTCGGTGGTCGGACGCCCGCTATCGGGCCAGAGTTTCGCGAGGGCGCTGGTGAGCGCGGGATCCGGATTGCGATGCTGCTTCAACTGACGCACGAGGTCGCGCGGCACGTCGCGGGCGGCGAATTGTCCGCGCTCGATCGCCTGCACCAGGGCGAGGGACCAGGCGGGCCGGCTGGTCAGCAGGCCGAGCGCCGCCGTGCGCGTGGTGACCCCGGTCGAGGTGGCAGCTTCGAGGGCGGCGGCCGGGATGGCGGGATCGTCGAAGGCGCGCAACGCGGCGAGGGCCGCGACGCGGACGGGCTCCCTGGCGGAACGGCTGGCGAGGAGCAGGGAGGGCACGGCCACGGACTGCCGGAGTTCGCCCAGGGTCTGAATGACCTGAACGCGCAGGGCGTCGGCCGCAGTTTCGTTGGTGGTGGTGGTCAACGCAGCGGGAAGCGCGTCGGCGCGGCCGGTGCGCAACTGAAGCGCGAGCGAACCGCCACCGGCACGACCCAGCGCGGCGACCAGGGCCGGAGGCAAACCGCCGAGGCTGCGGTCGCGAAACGCGAGTTCGAACCCTGACACCAACCGCGCGCGCGTCGCGTCGGAGGGCGCCCGGTCCAGCAGCTTCGCGCAGGCGTCGAGGTCGGCGGGCGTGCCGGCCATGGCCAGCCGGCGCATGGTGCGTTCGAGCAGGTGGTCGGTGACGATCGGCAGCGACCAGAGTCGCGCGTCCTCGAACAAGGCCAGGGCGGTCGGGCTGTTGGTGGCGAGCATCGTCTCGAGCGTCCACCACAGCATCAGCGGCTGGCGCGGATCGGCGGCGTCCTCGGACCGCGCGAGAAGCTCCCGCAGAATGGGCAGACCTTGAGCGGGCGGAAGCCGGCGCGCGGTGGCGGCGAGTTGGAGACGCACGTCGAGGTTCGAATCTGTGGCCGCCAATCGCGCGAACTCCGTGGCCAGTTTCGGACTGACGGCGCGGGCGTCGCCAGCCAATCGGACAGCCCACTCGCGCACCGCGGGCCGGGCGCCCTGGAGCGCGGTCAGCGTGGTGGCTGCGTCGAGCCCGTCGGAAACGTGAAGCGCCCAGAGCGCGTGCAACGCGGTGCGCTCGTCGGATTCCGTCAAGTGCCGGCGCAACTCGGCATGCAGTCCGGGGTCGCGGCGATCGCCGAGAAGTCGGAGCGCATTGTCGCGAGTCCAGCGATTGGGCGAGGCGAGAGACGCCAGCGCGGGCACGGGAGGTGTCGGACGCGGGGAGCGGTCAGCCGCGCGCAGCCGATACACGCGGCCGTTGCTGGCGTCCATGTTGCCCTGATAGTTGCGCCAGTGATTGACTTGGAAGTCGTACCAGTCGGCGACGTAGAGCGCGCCGTCGGGACCTTGCTTGATGTCGACCGGTTTGAACCAGGGATCCGACGACGTCACCGCGAAGCCCAGGTCCCGGGTACGGAAAGTGGAAGCCACGCGGGTGAGTTCGCTCATCACCACGCGTCCTTGCAGCGGTTCGACGCCGAACAAGCGTCCGTCGTACTGGCGCGGGAATGCGCCGCCGCCATAGATCACGAAGGTGTGGGTGAAGCGTTCCGCGTCGTTGTGCGCCATCTGCGGGAAGTAGCCGAAGGCATGCGGGTTGGAGAGCTGGCCGTGCTTCTCGAAGCCTTTCTGGAGATAGGCGCCCTGGAGGTAATGGAAGCCGCGCGTGTTGCCGCCGTTGTGGCCCGAGAAAAGCCGACCTTCGTCGTCCAGCTCGATGCCGAAGGCATTGCCGCCGCCTTCGGAGAAGACCTCGTACTCGTGCGTGACGGGGTGGTAGCGCCAGATGTTCTGGCCGAGTGTCACCACCGGCGGCCGGGTGGAACCCGGGCGCCGGATCTTGCCGGAAACGGTGCTGCCCTGCGCGCCGTAGAGCCAGCCGTCCGGACCGAAGCGCAGGCTGTTCGCGATCGAATGGGTGTCTTCCAAGCCAAACCCCTCCAGGTGCACCTCGGGATCTCCATCGGGCACGTCGTCGTCGTTGCGATCGGGATAAAAGAGCAGGTAGGGCGGGTTGAGAATCCAGACGCCGCCGCGACCACGCGCCGCGGCGGTGGCGATGTTCAGTCCGTCGACGAACACCCCATGGCGGTCGTAGCGACCGTCGCCATCGGTGTCCTCGTGGAAGGAAACGCGATCCGCGCCGCGGAAGTGATGCGGCGGCGGCGGCGGCACCTTGTCGTAGACCGCGCGCCAGAACTGATCGTGGCTCACGAGTTTGAGACCGGCGGGGGCGGGGTATTGGCGGTACTCCACCACCCAGAGCCGCGCGCGTTCGTCGAAGCTCAGGTGCAAGGGTTGCGCGATGTCAGGTTCGCTCAGGACGAGATCCCAGGCGAGTCCCTCGGCGATGGTGAAACGCTTCGCGCTTTCCTCGGGCGGGAGCGGTTTGGCGGTGGCGGTGATCTTCTCCGGCACGCCACCGCGCTCATACTTCTCGAGGCTGATCACCTCGCTGAACAGCGTGTCCGGCAGGCGCTCGCCTTCGCCGAGCTTCGCGAGGGCCGGCTCGTCGCCCGGGTGGAACGTCCAGTTGCCGGCGAGCGCGATGGCCTGGTCTCCCGCGCGCAGGGCAGGGGCTTTGCCCTTGAAGCCGCCACGGCCTTCCCGGTCGTACACGCGCAGGGCGACCAGCATCCATTGTCCTGGACGTTTCAGCCCGGCGGGAATCGCATGACGCCGCTGCTCCTGGGTGGCGTCGGCGTACTGCGGCGGGAATCCGCCCGCACTCCCCACACGCACGCCGTCGACGTAGGCTTCGTGCGCGTTGTCAACCTTGTCGACCCACAGTTCCCACTCGCGATTGGCCCATTCGATGGGCGGACGCACCAGGCACCGGTACCAGGCGAAGCCGTCGAGGTTGGCGAAGCGGCCCTCGGACCGTTCCTCCCAGGTTCCCGGCACGGCCAGCAGCGAGTACGCGCCGGCCGGGGAAACGGCGGCGCCTGCGGGCGCGCCCGCTCCTTCGCGGTTCATGGCCCACTGCATGCCGTTGCGCAGCAGTCGCCGGAAGTCCGGGGCGCGGAAGTCCTCCGGATGCCCGAGCGAGGTGTAGAACACGCGCGCCTTCGACCTCCCGGCGAGATGGGTCCATGCCACCGGTTCTTCCGGCTTGTCCGGCACACTGCCATGAAGGAGGACCGTGGTCCCTGGTCGCAGAGGCCGCACGCGGTAGAGCGATCCCACGCTGCGGAAGGACGCGGGATCCACGCCGATCAGGACGGGGTGCGTCGTTTGTGATGCTTCGCTTCGCAGCGTCACCTGCGGCCCGGTCCCGTGATGGCCGTTGTAGTTGCCGCCGAGGATCTCACCATCAAATCCCGTCCAGGCAGCGCCAAGGGCCGCGTCTTCGGCACGCGGCGAGAAGGCATGACTTGCGGTGCGCAGGCCGACCAGCGGCCGGCCGGCGTCGAGATGGGAACGGACCGCGGCCAGTTGGTCAGCGGGCAGAGCGCGGCGACGCACCGAGACCACCAGGAGATCCGCCTCGCGCAAGGCGTCGACCAGGCCGGGGAAGCGATGCTTGTCGGCGGCGTCCTGCTGGATCAGGCGTACCTCCCAGCCGAGCGGACGAAGGTCGTGCTCGGCGAATTCCGGCAGGGTTTCCCAGGTATGGTATTCGTCCTCGCCGATCAGGATCACGACCTCGGGCGCCGCGGCGCGAACGGGCGGAGAGACCAGCGTGAGCAGGGCGGTGGCGAGGACGATCCAGGCCATGAGGAGGGACGGCATCCAGGCCGTTTCTCGTCGGAGTGATGCGTGCATGGCGGAAAACTGGAGGCCAGTGGAATAGGGGGAAGCGGACGCGAAGGGAAGGCGGATCACCGGAAACTCGGCTTGCGCGGCGGCGGACGCTCGGCGATGGCTCGGGGGCATGATGCTGGTACCGGTCAAAGTAGGGCCGAGCCCGATCGAGGGCACCGGACTTTTCCTGGTCGAGCGCGTCGCCACGGGGACGCCCGTGTGGCGGTTCGTTCCCGGCTTCGACCGAGTCCTTGAGCCTGCCGAGGTCGCGTCCTGGCCGGAGCCGGCGCGGCGTCATCTGATGCATTTTGGATACCTCGACTCGGTCCGGGGTTGCTGGGTGCTGGGGGGTGATCTTGCCATTTTCATGAACCACGCGGCGGTTCCGAATACCGGGGCGCCGGGCGTCGAGGGGGCGGCGCTGCTGACGGTGGCGCTGCGCGATCTCGCAGCGGGAGAGGAACTCACGTGCAATTATCAGGCCTTCGACGCGGCTGGGAAACCGGTGCGGTGAAAAGCGGGCGGCAGGCTCGCCGTTGAAATTCCCGGGAACCTGTGGAAAATGGCGGCCTCTTATGTCTGACATGCACCAATTGATGCTTTCAGTGGTTGTGGGCGTCGCGGTTTCGGGTGGGAACCTCGTCGCTGCGGAAGTGAAGGAAGCCGGCGATCTCAAGGATCCGCGGATGAAGGCCAGCTATGGCCTCGGTATCCAGGCGGGCAACATGTGGAAGAGCCGCGGGGCGGACGTCGACTGGGACGCCTACCTGAAGGGCGTGCGCGACGCGCAGGGAGGGATCAAGCCGCTCCTTCCGGACGCCGAGATCAAGGAGGCCCTGCAATCGTTTCAGGCCGAGACCCAGAAGGCCTACGAGGAGAAGCAGAAGATCGAAGGCGAGAAGAACAAGGTCGCGGGCGAGAAGTTCCTCGCTGACAACAAGGCAAAGGAAGGCGTGAAAGCCACCGCTTCCGGTCTCCAGTACAAGGTGGTGAAGGAGGGCTCCGGCGCGAAGCCGACGGCTTCGGACAAGGTGACGGTGCACTACACCGGCACGCTGATCGACGGGAAGAAGTTCGATAGCTCGGTGGACCGCGGCCAGCCCGCGACGTTCCCGCTCAACGGCGTGATCAAGGGCTGGACCGAGGGGCTCCAGCTCATGACGGTCGGGTCCAAGTACCAGTTTTTCATCCCGGCGGAGCTCGCCTACGCCCAGCGCGCGCCGGCCAGCATTGGTCCGAACCAGACGCTGATCTTCGACGTCGAGCTGATCAGCATCGAGGCCAGCGCGCCGCCGCAGCCGGTGACCAGCGACATCATCAAGGTTCCGTCCGCCGATGAGCTGGCCAAAGGCGCGAAGATCGAGGTGATCAAGGCCGACGAGGCCCAGAAGCTGATCGACCAGGAAAAGAGCAAGCAGGCACCACCGAAGTGATCGGACCGTGACGGGAGGCGCCGCCCGCTGACGGGCGCAGCGCCCGCCGCAGTTGAGAACGGGGACGCCGTCGTGGGACGGGTCCCCGTTTGGTCATTTCAGGACACCGCCACGCACCCCCGGTGCCCCCTCGGTCTCAAGTGCCTATGACCCGCGTCGATAGGATGGATGTGGAGAATTCGTTTGCCGCTGTGGAATCGCGCTCCCTAGGTTCACCGGGTCGGCTGAACCGGAGACCGGTCGGTCGCGATCGCACCATGACATCCCAAGTCCCTTCGGCGGCGGAACTGGCGGAACTCGCGGCTGGCCTGCATCGGCTCGCACGCAATCTGTGGTGGACCTGGAACCAGGACGCCCAGGATTTGTTCCAGGAGCTTTCGCCTCGTTCGTGGCAGAACCTCTATCACAACGCCGTGGCGGTGTTGCGGGAGGTGTCCGACTACGAGTTGCGCGTGCACCTGATGCAGCCCGCGTTTCGGCGCCGCGTGCGCGAGGTGCTGGAGGATTTCGACGCCTACCTGAAGGAGCCCAACACCTGGGCGCGCGAGGGCGCCGCACCCCTGGCCCGCAATCCGGTGGCGTATTTCTCGGCTGAGTTCGGATTCCACGAGACGCTGCCCATCGCGGCCGGCGGCCTGGGCGTGCTGGCCGGGGATCACGCCAAGGCGGCCAGCGATCTGGGGCTCGGCTTCGTGGGCATCAGCCTCT
>CAZYJB010000037.1:0-12078 GCA_964647675.1 uncultured Verrucomicrobiota bacterium
CATGTCGGGGCTTTATGCGACGCGCCTGACTTGGGAGGTGGGCGGGGGCGGGGCCAACATCGAGTTGGTACAGGTGCTTCCCTCCGGCCGCGTGGCGGTGAACAGCGCCGACTCCACCATCAAGGCTTATCGTGCGGTGACGGGATCGTCTCCTGTCTACGCGCAGTTGGTGACGCCGCAGCCCGGCAGCAGGACAGCGCCCTTTGACACCGCACTCGAAATCGATCTCGTCGGCGCAAGCGTCGACGTGAACAGCGTGAGGCTGACCTTCGACGGTGCACTGGTCGGTGCCACAGTGTCCAAGGCGGGTGAGGTGACGTCCGTGCGATTCCAGCCGGCCGGCCGCCTTGCGCCGCTCTCGAAGCACTCGGTTTCCCTCGCATTCGACGCCGGGGGTGCCCAGACGCGGGCTTGGGACTTTACCGTCGTGGGGTATGCCAACCTGACCCCCGACCTCAAGGTGACGCCGAATACCGGTTCGCCTGGCTTCCTTTGGCGCGTACACCAGAACGAGGCGTTCCAGGCCAACGACAACGTGCGCCCGATCCAGCAGCTGGCTGGCCAGCTGGGCGTCAACAAGGCCAATCCGGACGCTGTAGGCGCGGCGAAGGGACCGGGCAAGCCCGGCGCGAACGACCGGATGCCCATCGAGTTCGAGATCGAGACGGTCATCAACCTCGACCAGGCCGCCGGCGGCAACGGCGACTTCCAGCCGGATGAACAGATGCCGGGCATTCCCGGTACCAGCGAGAACACGGATGGTATCGCGGCTGAGATCATCACCTACCTCGAACTGCCGGCAGGTGTGCACACGCTGATCGTCAATTCCGACGACGGCTTCGTGACCTTTGCTGGCAACATCACGGATGTGCTCGATGCGCAGAATGCCGGCGAGTTCTCCGGCGGCCGCGGCGCCACCGACACCGCCTACCGGGTGGTGGTCGCGGAGGCGGGGGTCTATCCCTTCCGCACCGTGTGGGAGGAGGGCGGCGGCGGAGCGAACATCGAATGGAAGATCGTCAAGGCGGACGGCACGCGCGCGCTGCTCAACGACTCGGCGAACGGGGGTCCGAAAGCTTATCGCGCCATCACTTCCGCGCCGCTGACCGCCATCACGTCCGTGTCGCCCCTTCCTGGACAGGTCCAGACGGCCCCGGACGCCACGCTCTCCGTAACCATCGTGGAGGGTTCGACCCCGGTGGACCAGGCTTCCATCAAACTGTCCCTCGACGGTGCCGACGTGGCCGCCACGGTCACCAAGAGCGGAAGCACCTACACCGTCGTCTTCGATCCTGCGACAGACTTCAAGCCCGACTCCACCCACAAGGCAGCCATCACCTTCACTCATGGTGGGGTGACGCGGTCCGAGGAATGGTCGTTTATCGTGCCGCCGCTGACCCGCGACACCGTGGCTGGCCGCACCGGGTTCCTCATCGGCGCCAAGTACTCGGCCGACGGTGGCGGGCGCTCGGGTCAGCCCGGGGATTACGCCCTCGATACCGGCACCGGCTCGGGCGTCGTGAACGTGGCGGACGCGACCTTCTTCAATCCCGCGACGGGCGACGACACCCTGACGATTGCGTACCATCAGAAGCTGCGTCAGGTGCAGAACTCATCCGGGTTCTGGGCCAACAGCCCGAGCAGCAACAACGGCACGCGCGGTTTTCAGGCGCATACCCCGTGGGGCGACCAGACGATCTACTTCGACACCTCGGGCTGCTGCACGGCGGATGGCCAGCGCATCAACAAGAACATCTCGGAGCTGAGCGGCGGGGATCCGGTCTGGTGGCAGGACTGGCACCACTTCGCGTTCGTGAAGAACGTCGCCGTCAAGCAGATCTGGATCGACGGCGTGCTCTTCCACGAAGGCGGCGGCGACCCGCTGCCGACCGACTTCACCAACCTGATCATTGGCGGCGGCCCGGGTGTGGCCGACAAACGGATGGCGGGCTGGCTTGACGATTTCGTGGTCTATAACGCGGCGCTGTCTGAGGCGCAGCTCAAGGCCCTCGCGTCCGGCACCAAGCCGAATGTGGTCACCGGCAACCGGGGACTGCTGGCGCACTGGGACTTCAACGACGCCCCGAAGACGGGCGGCGAGGACCGGCTCACGGTGACACGCGTGGGTGCTGCCGTCTCCATCGCCTATGCGACGGGCACGACGCTGCAAACCGCCCCTTCGATCACTGGACCCTGGGCGGACGTGGCCGGTGCGGCGAACCCGCATACGGTTGGCGCGCCGGGCGGCGCTGGTGCGTTTTTCCGCACCCGACGGTGAGCGTTAGGATGCGGTTGCGGTGACTGAGGGGCCGAAGGCGACTTCGGCCCCTTCCATTTTTCGGGATTGCACCGTCGTGCCGGGCGGGGAGGAATCGGCTTCTTGAATTGCGATATGCCATCAGTCCGGACGGAAGGCGGAGACCGCGCGGATTCGCGCCGGCCAAGGCTGTTCCTTATCCTTGGGCTGCTGTTGGCGCTGGTCGCGGGCGGCTGTTCGGTGCGGCGCATCGCGGTCAACAAGGTGGCGGATGCGCTGACCGGGGGCGGCTCGGTGTTCACCTCGGATAACGATCCTGAGCTGGTGCGCGATGCGTTGCCCTTCAGCCTGAAACTGATGGAATCGCTGCTGGCGGAGAGCCCGCGGCATCTCGGGCTGCTCACGACCCTGGGCAGTGGGTTCACGATGTACGGATACGCCTTCGTCCAGCAGGAGGCGGAGCAGATCGAAGAGGACGAACTTGATCGGTCGCGCGAATTGCGGGAGCGCGCGCGGAATTTGTATGTGCGCGGGCGCGACTACTGCCTGCGCGGTCTCGAAGTGCGGCACGAGGGGTTCGGTGCCGCGCTGGCGGCGGATCCGCGGGCGGCCGCACGGAGTCTCGAGTCGGCCGACCTGACACTGCTCTACTGGACCTGCGCGTCGTGGGCGGCGGCGATCGCGCAGGCCAAGGACGATCCGGAGCTGGTTGGGGACCTGCCCAAAGTGGAGGCGCTGCTCGACCGAGCGCTGGAGCTCGACGAAGCATGGAACCACGGCGCGCTGCACGAGCTGATGATTCCCTTTTCGATGGCCCGCGTGACGGGCGCCGGGGATCCGGCGGTCGAGGCGGCCCGGCATTTCGAGCGCGCTCGCCAGCTTGGAAAGGGTCGATCGGTGGGAGCGCTGGTGAGCTTCGCGGAATCGGTGTGCGTGCCGCAGGAGGATCGTGCCTCGTTCGAACGTCTTTTGCGCGAAGCGCTTGCGATCGACGTGAACACCCTGCCCGAACGTCGCGTCGAAAGCATCGTCGGCCAGCGGCGCGCGCGCTGGCTGCTCGGGCGCATCGACAAACTATTCCTGCCATCGCTCCAATAAACGCGGGCGGCCCCCGGGGAACCGTGCCATTCATGGGTGGCGCTGCGGTTTCCGGGCCCCGGGGTGGCGGATCGATGGGTGACTCGGCAGCAGGCGAATCCAAATCTGATTTCATGAAACAGGTGACTCGACGTCGGTTTCTGGGCGCCGCGGGCGCAGGAGTGATCAGCATGCCGGCCGTGCTGCGGGCAGCGGCGAAGGCGGAGTTTCCGTTCGCCTTCGCGACCGTGGCGCCACGCGGCTCGTCGTTCCACCAGTCGTTCCAGACCATGGCCCAGCGTTGGAAGGAAGTGTCGGGCGGGCGCGTGGAAGTGACCATCTACCCCGGCACTCAGGGCGGCGAACCGGCCATCGTGCGGCGGATGGGCATCCAACAGTTGCACGGCGCGATGCTGACCGCGGGCGGGATGGGGCAGATCGACAAGGCCGCCGCCGCGCTGCAACTGATTCCGATGGCCTTCCAGACCTGGCCCGAGGTGGACCACGTGCGCGACACCATGCGTCCGCGGCTCGAGGCGGCCTTCAATCAGAAGGGGTACGAGGTGCTGTTCTGGGGTGACGCCGGATGGGTTCGCTGGTTCACCAAGAAACCGATGGTGCGACCGGCCGACCTCAAGCCGATGAAGATCTTCGCCGCGGCGGGTGACCAGGAGGCGGTGGAGATCATGAAGGACTACTTCCACCCCGTGTCGCTGGAGCCGGACAAGATCTTCACCGGCCTGAGCACGGGGCTGATCGAAGGCGTGCCGATGCCGGCGTTTCTCGCCAACTTCACGCAGGTGGCCACGCTGGCGAAGTACATGCTCGACCTGCGCTATGCGCCGGTCACGGGCGCCATGGTGGTGACGCGCAAGGGGTGGGAACGCGTGCCCGAGGATCTGCGCGCGAAGCTTCGGACCGTGGCGGACGAGGTCGGAACCGAGGTCCGCCGCAATAGTCGTGCGGAGGACGACGCGGCGGTCATGGCCATGAAAGCGAAGCAGGGCCTGCAGGTGGCCGCTGCGACGCCGGAGTTGGTTGCCGAGTGGCGCACGGTCATCGAGGGGGCGTATCCCAAGCTCCGCGGAAGCCTCGTGCCCGAGGCGTTGTTCGACGAAGTGCTCGCGCTGCTGAAGGCGCATCGCGCAAAGGGCGGCGCATGAGCGGCGGCGAGTTCCGCCTGGGTGAACTGGGGACTGTTGCCAGCCCTGCGGGTGCCGCGGTGTCGGGTTGGCGCGCGGGCTTGCGCCGGGCCGAGAACGGCACGTTGGTGGCGATTCTCGTCTGCATGCTGCTGCTGCCCCTGCTGGAGGTGCTGCGGCGCTGGGGACTCCCGTGGGGCGTGCAGGGGGCCGAGTCGTGGCTCGCACACTGCAACCTCCTGGTGGGCGTGGTCGGCGGCCTGATCGCCGCGCGGGAAGGACGGTTGCTCTCGTTGTCCACGCTTCCGAACCTGTTTCCGAGGCTTTGGCAGCGGAACACCGCCTCGATGATCGCCGGCGGCGTGGCGGTCGCGATTGCCGTGGTGCTGGCCGCGGCCAGCGTCCGGCTTGTCCTGGCCGAGCGCGAATCGTCGCGGGTCATCGCCTATGGAATCCCCGTGTGGATCTTTCAGGCGGCGCTGTGCGTCGGGTTCGCCGCGCTGGCCTGGCGGCTGGCCTGGAAGTCGGGCCCCGGCTGGGGCTGGCGCCTGGCGGCGTTGGGTGTGGCCCTGGTGGTGCTGGGAATCGGCATCAAGCCGCCGGCGGACCCGGCCGGACTGGTGATTCCGGCGCTGTTGGTCCTGCTGGTCGCCGCGGTGCTCGGCGCACCGATCTTCATCATCCTCGGCGGGGCTGCAGTGATCCTGTTCTGGGGTCAGGAAGCGCCGCTTGCCTCCATCCCGCTCGATCACTACGAGCAGGTCGTGAACCCGCTGCTGCCCATGGTGCCGCTGTTCACGTTGACCGGCTATTTCATCGCCGAGAGCGGCGCCTCGAAGCGCCTCGTGCGCGTGTTCATGGCGTGGTTCGGACACATCCGCGGCGGACCGGCGGTCGTGACTGCGCTCGTGTGTGCCTTCTTCACCACGTTCACCGGCGGCTCGGGCGTCACCATCCTTGCGCTGGGCGGACTGCTCCTGCCCGTGCTGATCGCGGCGCGGTACACCGAGCGCGACGCGGTCGGACTGCTTACCGGCGCCGGGTCGCTCGGCATCCTGCTGCCGCCCTGCCTGCCGCTGATCCTGTACGCGATCATCGCGAACGTGCCGATTCCCCAGCTCTTTCTTGGCGGCCTCCTGCCGGGTCTGCTGTTGGTGACACTGACCGCGCTCTGGGGCGTGCGCGCGGGACCCAGGCTCGACAAGGCGCAGCGCCGCTTCGACCGCGTCGAGGCGATGGCGGCCCTATGGGACGCGCGCTGGGAGTTGCTGCTGCCGATCGTTGCCTTCGCCGCGCTCTTCTTCTGCCTGCCTGCGGAGGCGGCGGCGCTCACCGCCCTTTACGCGCTGCTCATCGAGACCGTGTTCCATCGCGATTTGCGTCTCACGCGCGACGTGCCGCGGGTGATGATCGAATGCGGTCTCCTCGTGGGCGGCGTGCTGCTCATCCTCGGCGTGGCGATGGGGCTCACGAACTTTCTCATCACCGCCGAGGTCCCGGCCAAGGGCGTTGACTGGGTGCGCGCCAGCATCAGTTCGCCGCTGCTGTTCCTGCTCGCGCTGAATGTCTTCCTCCTGATCGTCGGCTGTCTCATGGACATTTATTCGGCCATCATCGTGGTTGTGCCGTTGATCGTGCCCATCGGCCTGGCATTCGGCATCGATCCGGTGCACCTGGGCATCATCTTCCTCGCCAACCTCGAGCTCGGCTACCTGACGCCGCCGGTGGGTATGAACCTGTTCCTGTCGTCGTACCGGTTCGGGAAGCCCATGCCCTGGGTGACGCGCGCCTCGCTGCCGATGCTCGTCGTGCTCGCGGTCGGCGTGCTGGTGATCACCTATGTTCCGGTGCTGACCACCTGGCTGCCCGGGTTGCGGCGGTGAATGGCTTTCGCCGCGGTCTTTCTCGCCCGGCTCTCGCCTGATCGACGCCCGGCCCATACGCTGCGCGCGTGTCGCCCGCCTACTGGCCCCTGCTCTTTCTCGTGGGACTGGTGGCAGGATTCGTGGATGCCATCGCCGGCGGGGGCGGACTCATCACAGTCCCGGTGCTCCTCGGCACCGGGATGACACCCGCCGAGGCGCTGGCGACCAACAAACTCCAGGCCACCTTCGGTTCGGGCTCGGCGGCGTGGCACTATCGCAGCGCGCGCCTGGTCACGGTGCGCGAGGCCTGGGTGGGTATCCTGGCGACCGCCATCGGCGCGACGCTGGGGACGGTGGCCGTGACGCGTCTGGATCCCGCGCTGTTGCGGCGCGTCATCCCGATCCTGCTGCTGATTGCGGCGTGGCTCGTCTGGCGTCGCCCGTCGCTGGGGGCAGCCGAACGTCCACCACGCGCGCGGCGCACGCCGTTCCTCGCCGTGACCGGGCTGGTGATGGGATTCTACGACGGTTTCTTCGGGCCGGGCACGGGGACGTTCTGGACGCTGCTACTGGTCGGCGGGCTGGGCTTTGAACTGCTCAAGTCCACCGCCTGGACCAAAGTCATGAACTTCACCAGCAACCTCGTGTCGCTGGCGGCGTTTGCAATGGTGACGCGGATGGACTGGGTGGCGGGACTGCTTATGGGCGCCGGGCAATGGTGCGGCGCGAGGTTGGGCGCCAGAGTTGCCCTGCGTGGTGGCGCCGCGTTCGTGCGTCCGATCTTCCTGACCATGGTGCTGTTGGCGGCCGCGAAACTGTTCTACGACGGCTGGCTGAAGTGATCAGAGGGCCGAGGTTTCCTTGCGCTTCGGGGGCTTGGGCATCCCGAAGAGGTTCGGTCCACAGCCCGGGGCTTGGGGCCGCAATCACGTTGCGGTTGAACGCAAGGGAAGGCACGAGGCGTCGTCGAGGGCGTGAGTTCGCCCTCGAAAGCAATGGGGCGGCGGGTGCAGGAGAACTAGGCGTGGACGGCCACGGCCACGTCGACGGTCGCCCGCCTTCCTCCCTCACTGGGCGACGACGAAACCCGCGTCCACCCAATCCGCGAAATCCTCGTAGTGTCCGTCGCCGGCGTCCATCGCCACCAGGCTGACACGCTTGGTGCCTTCGGGGATGGGCACGTCGAATCGCCAGGCCGGCATCAGGATGCGCATCACGGGGCTGACCGCCGCCTCGCGCCCATCGAGAAACACTTTGAACACCACGCTCGGGTACTTGGCGAGGTTCGAGCCGTGGTTCATGCCCGCGAGGTTCTCGTCGACCCCGGCCTGCGCCACGAATCGCCGGTACTGCGGTTGAACGGCGTAAACCAGTTCACAAGGTGCATGCACGCCGAGGCCGCGCGCGTAGACCCGCCGGTTCACACGAAGTTCCTGGCCCAGGTTGGCGCGGTCCTTCTGCGGTGCGCGCGTCGTGCCGGAGTAGCGGACTGCCCCGCCATACGTGTGCCCGAAGCCCACATTGCGCAGCGGAGTCAAATCGCCGAGGAACACGTCCGGTGCCGGCGGCACGGCGCCCAGTCTCGCGAACACGCCCTCCGATTCCGTGGCCACCAGTCGTCCCGCGCGGAAGGCGGCGGCCCGCACGCGTGTGGCGGAGGTAAGCCGAAACGGTTTCTCGTAGCGCACCGAGGTCGGGGTGGGCGCGGAGCCGTCGAGGGTGTACCGGATCTCGGCCTCCGGCTGCAGCGGCGTGCTCAGCGTCACCACGACGTCCTCCTCGAAGAGGTGGGGACGCTGGGTGGTTCCCCACGGCGTGACGCGCACGGGGTCGACCACCCACGACGCCTCCCAGCGTCCCAGACGTTGGAGTTCGGCCTGGAGGTCGATGGTCGGTGAGAGGTGCTTCTCGAAATGTTCCACCACCTGACGCGTGTTGAGGTCGGGGGTGAAATCACGGGCGGGATCGTAGCCCGGATGGGCATCGGTCATGTCGCGCGCCAGCACGCACCGCAGGCCGGCGGATTTCATGGCGCGCAGTCCCATGGGTTTGCCCAGCAGGCAGACTTGCGTGTGGAACCCGACGTAGATGAGGTGCGTGAGACCGCGCGCCTGGCAGAGCGCGTAGACCTCCGCCTGGGTGTCAGGCATCCAATCGTCGGGCCCGATGCGGAGCGCCGGGTGCATGCCGTCCCAGCCGTAGTTGACGCCGCAACGCTCGCGACCGCAGGCACAACCGCCGGCATCCGGCACGGGCGGGCAGGTCACCTCCATGACCTTGGGAACGGGGACCGCGGGCAGCTCGAACACACGTTCGCGCTGCGGAAATCCCACGTAGTTATCCACCACGTCGCTCGGGCAGAGCATGACCGTCATGCCCAGCGCGCGCGCGGCGTCGAGCGCGCGGTTCATGCGCGGCACGATGGCATCCACGCGCATGGTCGCGGTCTTGCACCAGTGGAAGTTCCACACGTCGACCGCGATCACCCCCACGCGCTTCGGATCCACGCGTTCGGGAGCGAGGACGACCTGGCCCGTCGCCGGGTCGCGGGTTTGCAGCGTGAGTTCGATTTCCGCGGAGCGGGCCGTGCCACCGCCGGCGAGCGTTAGAGCGCAAGCCAGGAGCGCGATCGGCCAGGCGGCGGTGGTGCCGCGTTGAAGCCGGGGTCGGAGCCGCGGCGGCACGGTGAACACGGGGAATCGCATGCCGGAAGCGTAGGCGCTCCCGGGGGCGCTTGGGGAGCCGTGAATGCGGCGGAAGCGCTTTCGAAACGCGCTGCGTTCAGCTCTTCCAACCGAGCAGACGCGCCGGCAGGAGGAACAGCGCGCGGATCAGGGCGAGCAGGCCTTCCACGAGCGCGAAGCACAACCGGAATGGCAACGCGACCAGCCAGACCAACGGCAGCACCACGAGCAGGAGCAACGCCAGCGGCCAGCACAGGACGAAGAGCACGCACCAGGCGATGAGGATCAACAGGAACTTCATGGCGAAGGAGAGTTGGCGGGATTCGGTGACGGGTGGATGGCCCGGCTTCGAGTCCGGCGAGTTCATGCTCCAGTGACCCGTCGGGCTGCGCCCGGGTTGCAGGGAGATTGTTCGGAACGATTCGTTGGAGATCCGCAGATCGACGCAGATGAGCGCAGATGAGCGCAGATGAAGGCGGGGATTCCACATCCCATGGGGACGGTGCCTCGGTAGTGGACGTGCGGATCTGTTTCCCTCCCTGATTTCTTCGTGCCCTTCGAGTCTTCGTGGTTCAACGCACTCTTCGGTCGTTCGCTACGTGGGGAGCAGGGATCAGGACTTCCGGTTGGCACGCTCCGAGTCCGGTCCCCTAAACTCGCGCCATCATGCACACCGATCCACCGGTCCGCTGGGGCATTCTGGGCGCCGCGACCATCGCGCGGAAGAACTGGAAGGCGATCCTTCACAGCGGGAACGGGGTGGTGGGCGCCGTCGCGAGTCGGGACGCCCGGCGCAGCGAGGCGCTGGTGGAGCAGTGCCAGCGCGAGGCGCCGTTTGCCACCTGCCCCAAGGCGTACGATTCGTACGACGCGGTGCTGCAGGATCCTGCGATCGACGCGGTGTACATCCCGCTGCCGACCGCTTTGCGCAAGCCGTGGGTGATCCGCGCCGCCGAGGCGGGCAAGCATGTCGTGTGCGAAAAACCCTGTGCGCCGAGCGCCGCGGAGCTACGCGAGATGCTCGACGCCTGCCGGCGGCATGGCGTGCAGTTCATGGATGGCGTCATGTTCATGCACAGCCGACGGCTGGGAGCCGTGCGCGCGACGCTGGACGATGGCGCCACGGTAGGAGACCTGCGCCGGATCGCCTTCGGATTCAGCTTCGCGGGCGGGGACGAGTTCTTTGGCGGCAACATCCGTACGCACAGCGGTCTCGAGCCCCACGGCTGCCTGGGTGACCTGGGGTGGTACTGCATCCGATACGCGCTGTGGGTCATGGGCGGACGCGTGCCCGTGCGTGTCCGCGGGACGTTATTGAGGCAATCCGGGTGCCCGGACAGCCCGGGGCGCGTGCCCACCGAGTTCTCCGCGGAGCTGCTGTTCGAGGGCGGGGTGTCGGCCGGGTTCTACTGCGCCTTCGTGACCGCGATGCAGCAGTGGGTGCATCTCTCGGGGACGCGCGGATCGGTGCGGGTTGCCGATTTCGTGCTGCCCGAGTTCGGGTGGGAACTGGCGTACGAAACCAGCCGCCCGCATTACCGGGTCGAAGGCTGCGAATTCAACATGGAGGGCAACCTGCTCAGGCATGGCGTGGCGGAGTATTCCAACAGCCATCCGACTTCGCAGGAGGCGAATCTCTTCCGGAACTTTGCGCGCCAGGTGCGCAGCGGCCGGCTCGACGAGGGCTGGCCCGAAATCGCGTGGAAGACGCAGTGCGTGATGGACGCCTGCCACGCCTCGGCGTTGTCCGATGGCGCCTGGATGGTGCCTTCATCGACGTAGCCGCGGGCGTGCAGCCCGCGCTGACTTGGAAGGCGGTGGCTTTCCACCGCAGTCCAAGCGCGGTCGGGCGTGGCCTGGGCGGCCACGGTCACGAGAGGGTCGACGATTCCCGGCTTGCGCGATTGGGCGCGATGGGAATTATCACGTATTAGTGACATCCCCCGCGGATCCCAACGCCTCCGGGCATGCCGTCGCTATGGGGCTGCGCGCGGCCTACGCCTACTTCCGCCGGCGCAGCAACGCCTCGCTGGAGGCGCACGGCGCGACCTCGGACCAGTTCGTCCTGCTCACCGTGCTGGCCGGGCTTGGGGAGGCGACGCAGCAGGAGCTGGTGCGCGAGTGTCACTCGGACACCACGACCGTGGGCACGATGACGGTCCTGATGGAGGAACGCGGCTGGGTGGCGCGCACGGCGCACGAGGGAGACGGTCGCGCGTGGCGCGTGCGGCTGACCCCCCAGGGCCGCGCGCTGCAACGTCGCCTCTGGAAGGCCAGCGACGGCGTGCGTCAGGAGCTGGAAGGCTGCCTGGACGCGAACGAGCGCGCCCTCCTGGCGCAGTTCCTCGAGCGCATTCTCCAGGTCATGCGCCCGGAACCGGCGCGTGTCCCGCGAGTCCCCGCGGGTCGCGAGCGCATCCGGCCGGCTGGCCGGTCCCGCCGCGGGGCCACCGCACTCACCTCGAAACCCTCAAAACCCCGATCATGAACCGATCCCGCCCGTCTCTTGCCACCGCCGTCCTCGCGTTGGCCGTGCTGTTCCCGGTCGTGCCGTCCTCGCACGCTCAGCCACCCAACGCGCCCCCGCCGGTGGTTTCCCCGGAAGTGGGAGCGGACCGCCGCATCACGTTCCGCGTGCTCGCCCCGAAGGCGACCGCGGTGCAGCTCGCCAGCAGCGGCGACGTCCCCGGTATCGGGTTCGGGCAATCGAAGGCGTTGGAGCGCGGTGAGAACGGAGTGTGGTCGGTGACCGTGGGACCCGTCCCGGCGGGTAAGGCGAAGTCGATGGTGGTGGTGATGCCGCACGGGCACACGGGTCCGTTCCGCTTCGGCATGCCGATGCTGGGCGAGTTCGAGACGGAATTCACGGCCGACATCATGCCGCAGATGGAGAAGCGGTACCGCGTCCACACGGACCGCGCGAGCCGCGCGATGGCGGGACTCTCGATGGGCGGCGCGCACACCCTGAACATCGGGATCCCGAACCTGGAGCGCTTTGCGTATCTCGGCGTCTACAGCTCCGGCATCTTCGGCCTTGCCGGCGGGCCGGGGGG
>CAZYJB010000038.1:0-11884 GCA_964647675.1 uncultured Verrucomicrobiota bacterium
CAGAAACGCAGACGCGATCGCCGTCGACGGTCACCGCGGAGGCCGTCCCTGGAGTGTCGAAGTCGCCGGCCAGGCTGGGATCGGCAGGGTTTTCGATGTCAACGATTTGAAGGCCACGATTCCCCCTCGCTACCAAAGCAAGTGTGCCAGAGACAGCGACATCCTCGGCGGGCCCGTCTACCCCGATGGTGGCGATCAGTCGGGGAGCGTTGGGAATGCTCACGTCGATGATGCGCAATCCGGAACTGCCGTTGGCCACGAATGCATGGGTCCCCGCGATGGCGATGCCGCCTTCGGTGCTGAAGGAGCCCACGGTGCCGACACGGCGAGGTGTCGCCGGATTGCTGACATCGACGACCTGAAGGCCTGGGTTGCCGGCGATATAGAGGTAGCTGCCCGCGGCGACGACTCTGGCAGCAACACCGCCATAACGGCCTAGGCGCACTGGGGCGGACGGATTGCTGATATCGACCACATGCAGTCCGCTGCCTTGATACGCGATGAAGGCGAGGTTGCCTGCGACGGCCAGCGCCCCGGCAGACTGGGTATCGACGCCCAGTGGTGTGTACCCACCCACACGAACAGGCCGGAGAGGATCCTGCACATCGATGACGTGCAGGAAACCCGCGTGAGACACCGCGAAGGCGTGCCTGCCCTGAATCGCCACGGCATGCCTCAGGGCCCCGCGAGTGTAGCCAGGCCAACTCGCGACCAGGACTGGATTCTCGGCCCCAGTGCAAACCAGGGCGAGTCCCAGTGCAGCAATCCAGGTCGATGTCCCGAGCGCGGAACGGAGTCGCAGCGGCAAGGTCTTCATGGAGGGGAACTAATGGGCAATGACACGCACTGAATCGACGTGGGCAGCTTCGTCCGTCGCGTTCATTTTTCCCCGAAACCGGAGACGCACGTTACCCGCGGAACCGGACGCCACCTCGATGGAAACGCTCTGCCAGGAACCTTCCGGAGGCTTGTCGCCATTCTTGCCCGCCAACCGACCCACTTCGCTCCAGCCCACGCCACCGTCGACCGAAACATCGCAGGCCAGATACTCGCCATTGTCGAGCGCGTATCCGATGAACCATGCAAAAGTGATCGTGGCAGCGCCGCGTCCCATCAGGTCGATGACTGGTGTTGCCAGTAGGGCATCCGAAGCGGATCCATCCACGGTTGCGGAGAAAGCGCCCTGGAACGCCCGTTGGTTCGATGCGAACCAATCGTTTTGACCGTCCTGGGTCCACGATCCGAGTGTTCCTGTCTCAAAACTGTTGGTGAACACCTCGATCGCCGGCGCCGTGACAGTGAGTACAAACGAGTCGGTGTCGGTGGCTCCATCGTCATCCTCCACTACCAGCGTGACGTTCCAGGTGCCGACCGGCACCTCCAGCGCCAGGGAAGGCGCGCTGCCAACGTCCACGCCGTTCAACAACCAAGTATAGGCAATGATGGTTCCGTCGGAATCAACCGAGTCCGATGCATCGAAAAGCACGAGTTCGGACCCGCTGTCATCGCTGTCGGAAATGTTCCGGTCGGGGCCGGCTTCAGCGATTGGCGGCAGATTGCCAGCGCTACCCGAGATCCGGATATCATCCAGGAACCAGGAATCATTCTGGCTGTCCATTCCGGCGTCGAAAGTGAGGTAAAGCTGGGTGGCCGGCAGGAGCCCTGACAGGTCGACGGGATGATAGTGATAGACATTGTCGCTGTGGATCGAGGTGAACTCCCAGACCCTGGTGAACTGCACACCGTCGGTGCTCACCCGCACCTCGGCGCGATCACTGCCTTCGAACGAACTGATCTTCGATCGAAAGCTGAGTTGGAGGGACGCAGCGCCGGAGACATTGGCGACGCGTTGGATGAGTCCGTTGTCGCGCCGAAGCCGTACGTGGCCCGCACCTTCGGCGGGACCCGACGATGTCAGGGTCACGGCGTCTCCGGAGACCACCCAAGGTCCTACCCAGGTACCGCTTCCGCCCGTGAACGTGCCGGATTCGAAGTCGTCCGTGGCGATCGCGACCCGCGGACGGGGAGCGACTTGGAACGAGCTGGCAAAAGTAGCCCACTGGGATGCCGCGGTGGGATACTCGTGAAAGAGCCAGAAGGTGCGACCGTCGGGATCGATCGCCAATCCACTTGATTCACCCCAGCCTTCCAACCGATACGCGCCGTCGCCGGATCTTGCGATCCTGACGGGCCGGGTGGTGCCCGCGGGGTCGGCAGCCGTTCGTCCGGTGTAGGCGATTCCTGTGAACTGGCTCGCACCCCCCATGGAGAAGCCCACGGCCATGCTGCCAGCATCATCGACATTGAGATGCGGCAGCCAGGTGTGAAGGCCGGGGCCGGGATCGACATTCCCGCTTTGGATCAGCGTGGCAGGGCCGGCCGGAAGACCTGCCCCATCGAACTGGTACCAGCGCACCAGCGACTCGGAGTCCACCGCAGGATCCCGAATGGCATGGGTGGTCCAGAGGGAGCCGTTCCGGAGAACCGCGGACGTCAGACGTGCGTCGAGGTTCAAGAGGGGGGCGGCACCGCCCGGCTGGGGAACTGATGGCGGACGGTCGAAGGGCGCCACGGGCACCGGGAATGACGTGCGATTTCCGCCGGCGATGGCATGCACCATGACCTCGGAGCTGGGTACCAGGGAGTTGGCTTGAACGAGAACCATGGCCGGCGCTGGCTCGAACACGACCGCTGGGTGGATGGTAAAGAATCGCGGCCCCGTCAGCACCGGTTCGTCATAGATGATTTGAATCGGACCACCCCCGAGGAGTGGCCCTTTCGCGAGGCCGAAGATCTCCGCATGCGAGATCGGCGCACCGAGACTGCCGTCCTTGGCGAAGTGAATGGAGGTGACGTAGATCGCGTCGCCATCCACGCCGACCCGGGCGAAATCGGGTGCCGTCGCGGCCCCCACAAAGCCTGGCTCCTGGTGGGTGCTGGAGCGCTCAAGCCCGTACTTATACCAATCCGTGGAGGCGACCGGGTTGGCCGACTTTGAAACGGCGAGATAGAGCATGCCCTTCCTGCTCTCGCCGTGATCCGTGGCCAGGGCGATGAACCTCTGGCTGTTCGGATCGAAGATGACCCATGGCTCGGCGACCGTGGAACTGGCCCCCTGCCCTCCCCAGAATCCGCCGGCTCCGCTGAGATTCTGCTGGAAAAGGGCCGCGCCCTTCTTGTCGAAGATCACCATCTTGGAATTCACCATCGCCACGAGGGAGGCAGTTCCCGCGGCGACGATCGGATCGCACGGAATCCATCCCGAGTAGGGAATCGCCTCAAAACTGTCGATCGGATCCAGCGGGCCCTGTGCCACGGCAGGTCGTGGGCCGAATACCAGACAGGCGCAAGCGGCTGCCAGGCAAAGGGCTGGGAGGCGGGTTAACGATCCAAGGGTCCCGAGGGGACGTTGATCGGGGAAGAAGGCGGCGGCAGGCGTAGGTTTCACGGGGCACCAGGGTTTGGGAGCGTTTGCTGAACTTGCGCTGGATGCTTCACCACCGTCCCCGGCCGACCGGGCGACAACGGGGGCATCCGTTTCCTACAAGCGTTGGGCCTCGAGGAATCTTTCAACGAACTGCTTGAAAGAATCCGCGGCGGGGAACGCTAATAGTCGCAGAGATGCTCGCCGGGGCTTCAATGTCGGAACTCAACGCGCTGGAGACGCGCCGCAGTCTGATCAGCCGGATGCGGGACGTGGAGGACCGGGAGAGTTGGCAGGAGTTTTTCGACACCTATTGGAGGCTGATCTTCAGCGTGGCGCGGCGCGCGGGGCTCACGGAGCAGGAATCGATGGATGCAGTCCAGGAGACCATGATCCTGGTGGCCCGATATATCGGGGAGTTTCGCTACGATCCGGGCGTCTGCTCCTTCAAAACGTGGCTTCTCCAAAAGACGCGGTGGCGAATCATCGACCAGGTGCGCAAGCGGCCGCCGGACTTTGGGCTTCGGATGGAGCAATCAACGGACGAGGTGGGGGAGGCTTCCACGAATCACCTGCCCGATCCTGAATCCTCTGCGCTCGATGAGGTCTGGGAGGAGGAATGGAGGAAGAATCTGGTTTCGGCGGCGATGGAACGCGTGAAGCATCGCATCAAGCCCGAGCACTACCAGATCTTCTACCTCAGCGCGGTCCGGAATCTCGGTCCATCGCGGGTCGCCGAGGCAATGGGGGTGGGCATCGCGCGCGTCTACCTCGTGAGGCATCGCGTCGCCGCCCAGATTCGGCGGGAGATCCGGCTGCTCGAACAACGGAACATGAGATAGGCCGGTTCTTCGTCCGATCGAATCCCAGCGTGGACCGGCCATGAGACGCACGAAGCACGGAACAGGACCGCGGCGAACGGTAAGTCAACTTTGCTGGAGGCCCTATGGGTCCGTCCGCAGCGTTTTGGCGTCGAAGCTCCCTGCCCTGAGCGCGGGGACGATCTGTGGTCCAATGGAGTGACTCCGTGTCATCGGGCTCCCA
The DNA here is from genome assembly GCA_964647675.1 of uncultured Verrucomicrobiota bacterium. Taxonomy (GTDB): domain Bacteria; phylum Verrucomicrobiota; class Verrucomicrobiia; order Limisphaerales; family CAIMTB01; genus CAIMTB01. Next base: position 4,469 of record CAZYJB010000038.1, read on the forward strand.
GGAGATGTCTGAGAATGTACCCAGCCATTCGCGCGGCCCCCTTGAAGGGGGAGGAAGCCTGCACATCCCTGGACACGAACTCGTGCGCTGCATCGGCCAAGGCGCCTACGGTGAGGTCTGGCTGGCGCGAAGCGTTCTGGGTACCTACCGGGCGATCAAGATTGTCTACCGCTCGAGGTTCCGGGACGACCGAACCTACGAGCGCGAGTTTAGAGGGATACAGCAGTTCGAGCCGGTCTCGCGGACGAACGAGGGCCTGATGGACATCCTGCATGCCGGGCGGGACGATGAAGCGGGATTCTACCATTATGTGATGGAGCTGGCGGATCCCGCCGTCCCGCAAGGAACTCCTTCGTCACCAGGCGACAGGGTTTCGGACACCCACGACGCGGGCGCAGGCGCAGGTGCAGGCCTTCAGGTGTCGAACTATGTGCCGAAGACGCTTGGGCAGGTCCTGCGCCAGCAGGGTCGGCTCGCACCCGCCGAGTGCGTGCGACTGGGCCTGCAACTGACGCTGGCCCTGGGACACCTTCATCGGCACGGCTTGATCCACCGGGACATCAAGCCGTCCAACATCATCTTCGTACGGGGCATTCCCAAACTGGCCGACATCGGTCTGGTGACCAGCTTCAGCGGCCCGTGCTCGTTTGTCGGGACGGATGGATTCATTGCGCCGGAGGGTCCCGTGTCCCCAAGGGCGGACTTGTTCAGCCTCGGGAAGGTGCTTTACGAGATCAGCACCGGGAAGGACCGGAAGGACTTTCCCGAGCCACCCACTGGACTGGGCGAGGAATGCGGCATGGGGGAGCTTGCCGAGCTGAATGCCGTGGTTCTCCGGGCATGCGCTGCCGAGGCGGATGCACGGTACCAGACAGCCGAGGAGCTTCACGCCGACCTCGCCTTGTTGAATAGCGGCCGGTCGGTTCGTCGCAAGCGCGCGTTGGAAGCTCGGCTCGACTTTGCGCGAAAGGCGGGAGGGGTGGTCGCCTTGGTCGCGCTTCTCGCGGCGGGCGGCTGGAGCTTCCAGAGTTTCCAGACGCGGCAGGCCGAGCGTCTGCGCGCTGAGGCGGAACGCCTGGCTCTCCAACTTGAATCGCGGAATGCCGAGATTCAGATCCGGCTGGCCGAGGATCTGTTCGCCCGCGGAGACGCCTCTCTGGCCCTCGCCCACCTGGCGCAGATCCTGAGGCGCCACCCCGATCACCGGGTCGCCGCCGAACGCCTCGTGGCCGCCCTAGTGCAGAGACAATTCCCCCGCCCTACGGCGTCAGTTGAGGTGCCAGGAGCCCCACTGGCCCTGCGTGCCCACCGGCGTCCACTTCAATACAGTCCCGACGGGCGGAGACTGGCGGTTGTCGGCGGTGACCATGTCCTGCGGATCTGGGATCCCGAGTTGGGAATCCTGCGGGCTGTCGGCCCCAGGCACCGGGACTCGCTCCTCTGGACTGAATTCAGTCCTGACGGCCGGCAGGTGGCCACGGCTTCCCGGGATGGGAGGGTCACCCTTCTCGATGTTGAGTCGGGAACGATCGCCCACGCTGGCTGGGAGTGTGAAGCGCCGGTCGGCGTGGTGCGGTTCGATCCGGCGGGTAGCCGCCTCGCGATCGGTGCCGGCTCGCAGGTTCGACTGGTGGATGCGCTCCGTCGGGACGTGGTGTGGCAGCGGACCCAGACCGCGGAGGTAAGCCACCTGGAGTTCTCTGCCAAGCGCCCGCTGCTGGCTTCGTCCTTGGAAACCGGTGGCGTCGCAGTCTTCGATTCCCTCAGCGGGCGCGTCATTCGTGAGTTCAACACTCTGGGGACGGCCAGGACCTTGCGATTCAGCCCGGATGGCCGACTCCTCGCGGCGGCCGTCCAGAATGCAAAGACCCTCCGATGGGAGATCCCCGTCTGGGAGGTGGAGACTGGAAACCTCCTCTTCCCGCCGCTTCGGCACCAGGGACGGATCTTCTCCCTCGAATTCAGTCCGGACGGAACCAGACTGGCGGTCGCCACCGCCAATGAAATCGCGCGCGTATGGGATATCGCCGAGGGCCAGATCTTGTTCGAGGCACGGCACAACGACATCGTCTATGGTGCCTCCTTCAGTCCCGACGGCCGGCATCTCCTGACCGCCTCAGTCGATCGCACCGCACGAATCTGGGATGCTTTCCATGGAAGCCCGCTGTCCGAACCCATGCGCCACGAAGGCCGAGTGCTCCACGCGCGATTCAGCCCGGATGCTCGCCACGTCGTGACTCTCGGATGGGAAGATCGAAGGTGCGTGGTCTGGAGCGTGATGGAGGAGAACACGTGGCAGCGCCCGTTGTCACACGGAGGGTGGGTGGCAACCGTCGCCTTCAGTCCCACGGGAGAACGCGCGGCAACCGCCACCCGTAGCAAGGTGGCGTCAGCGCGTCGGGCGGACCGGTTCAGCGATCCGCGGGCGCCCCGCGTTGTCCTCCTTTGGAACCTTGCCCGGGGTAGCGTCGAGAAAGCGTCCCCACTCCCGTCCGGAGCGGAAGCCATCAGCCTTCATCTCGGGGATTCTGGGTCACGGGCCCTCGTGGCGCTCGCCCGTCAGCGTGAAGGCACGCAGATGTGGCTTTGGGATCTGGAAAAGGCAGAACCGGTCGCCCCGGGATGGCACGTGCCCGGGACGATCAGTTCGGCGACGTTTACCGCAGACGGTACGAAGGTGGCGGTGGGCACGGAGAGTGGCGAGGCACAGGTGGTCGATGCGCGGTGGGGTCACTTGGGAACCTTACCGCTGATTCACGGCGCCCGGATCAATGCCATCGCCGTCAGCCCGGATGGCAGATTCGTCGTGACGGCCGGGGCCGACGGGCAGGCGATTGTCTGGGAGGTGGAGACGGGCCGCAGGACCTCCCGACTCGCGCATCCGGGCGAGGTCTGGACCGCGCAATTCAGTTCGTCCGGCGACCGCGTGCTGACGGGTTCGAACATGCGCGACCTGCGTGTCTGGAAGACCGATGGCACGCTGGTGGCCCATTTGTCACACCCGGGTCCCGTGGAGCACGCCGAGTTCTCTCCCGACGGCACCCGGGTTGTGTCCGCGCTGGGAAGCGGCGTGGCCCATGTCTGGAGGCTTGCGGATGCCTCAATCATCGCCGAGCTCCGCCATCCAAAGCCCTTCCGGTGCGCGCGCTTTAGTCCGGACGGCCTGCGCATCCTCACCGCGTCAGAGGACGGGATCGCGCAGCTTTGGGATGCCGGGACCGGGCTTAAGCTGGGGGACCCATGGCGACATACCGATGCCGTTTTTGCCGCGACGATCAGTCCGGACGGTCGGCACGCGCTGACTGGAAGCACGGACGGCGCCGTACTTTGGGAGATACCCGGGGTACCTTCGCCGGTGCCGCGATGGCTGCCGCAGCGGGCGGAATCCATCGGAGGCCAGAGCCTGACCACGAATGGCATTCCGGTGCCGGTTCAGAGTGCCAACTCCGGGAGGGGAAGCATTCCCGGCACCAATCAATGGGAAATGCGTCGCGAAACGCTGGGTGAAGCTGCTTCCGATGCGGATGGTCCGGATCCAGTGGTCGCCACTCCCCGCACCCTGGATTCTGAGCGCGAGTGAAATGCCTTCGTGACCGGCAGAGGGTGGCTGCGCCACCGACCACCCGCCGCTCAATCCTGGCCGATACGGCCCGGTCTCCAACGGCTGCCGGTTTCGAGCGGAACGATTCCGGCTTGGCATTGCGCGCTCGGGCATACCCGGTTTCGATGGGGCATGGCGCAGCGGATTCGATGGGGGGTTGTGGGGTCGGGTGGCATCGCACGCCGGCGCACGATTCCCGAGGGCATTCTCCCGGCCACCAACGCCGAGCTGGTGGCGGTCTATTCGCGGAACTCGGCGTACAATGCCGCGGTCGCCAGGGAGTTCGGCTGCCGGGCCGCGGGCAGTGTCCAGGAACTCCTCGGCATGGGAATCGATGCCGTGTACCTCGCCTCTCCGCCGCACGCGCATCCCGATCAGGTGCGCCTCTGTGCACGAGCCGGCGTGCATGTGCTCTGCGAGAAACCCCTGGCCCTCACGGTTGCCGACGCGGAATCCATGGTGGCCGTCTGTCGCACGGCCGGCGTGCGGTTCGGAACCGCCTTCATGATGCGGTTCTCGGCTCAACACCGCGCGGCGGCCGCGATGGTGGCTGACGGGCAATTGGGACGGATGGTGCTCGGCCGCGCGCAGCTTTCCTGTTGGTACCCGTCGATCCCCGGAGCCTGGCGTCAGCATCCGGATTCCGGCGGCGGCGGTGCGCTCATCGACCTCGGCGGACACTGCATCGACCTCCTGGAGCAATATCTCGGCCCGGTGGAAGCGGTCTCCTGCCTGCACCAGCGCCGGATCCAGGACTACCCCGTGGAGGACAGCGCCGTGGTCTCACTCCGCTTCCGCAACGGAGCCCTGGGGATGGTCGACGCCTTCTTCTGCATTCCGGATGCTGCGAGTCCCAACCGACTCGAACTTTATGGAACCAAGGGAAGCCTGCTGGCGGAGGGCACCATCGGCCAGGAACCGGGCGGCGTCATGAAGGCGACGTTGACGGGTGAAGTGGGTGGATACGATGCGGAGCAGGCGCGGGGGCCCATTCAGGGAATCACGATCAACCCAACGCCTGTGAACACTTATCGGGCGGAAATCGAGGCCTTCGGCAATGCCATCCAGGAAGGGCGTGACTTCGAGCCCGATGGCGAGTCCGGGATTCGCAGCCAGCGGATTCTTGCCGCGTGTTATGAGTCTGCCGCATCCGCGCGAACCGTTACCCTTTCAGACGGGCTGCATTCAGGGTGAAGTCCTCGCGAGGGCACTTGCTTCGTCCGCGGTCAGCGCGCGGTTCCAGGCGCGCACGTCACGCAGGCGGCCGTGGAAGTAGTCGATCTGCCCGAATCCGATGCGCAACGGGCGACGATGGGAGAGATCGTAGGCGGCGGGATCGAACGTCGTCGACTCGACCACCAGACGGCCGTCGATGTGGAGGCGCAGGCGGTTCCCCTGCCGCATCGCCACCAGATGCCGCCATCCAGGCTGCAACTCGTCGTCGTACGACACGCATTTCCCCGCCTCGATGCTGTGCACCGAACCGCGCACGTCGGCTGGCGAGTCCTGCACCGAACTCGTGCAATTGCCGATGCTCGCGAACAGGCGCCCGCGATGGACGGTCATGCTGGTGACTCGCGACCACTCGTTGTGCTCAGCGCGCGTCGGATTTCCGTCGTTCTCGCGCGGCGGGACCGGTGTCCAGCCCGGGGGAGAATAGAAGCGCCGCAGCGAGGTCCACTGTGGCTGACCGTCGAAGCGACAGACTTCGGCGCGCGGAATTGAGCCGCCGTAGAGCTTGCCGTTGTAGACCGCGAGTGAATTGACCTCGGTGCCGTCCTCACCGACGCGCCCGAGTTCCTCCCACTTCGTACCTCCCAAGTAGCGCGCCACTTTCGCGAGCGGCCAGGTGCCCGCGAGAAGTTGTCCCTGGAAGATCGTGAAGCTGTGCGTCTGGAGTTTGTCCTGCGGTTCGACCGGCGCACCCACGTGCGTCCACTGCTTTCCATCAAAGGCAAACGCACTCTGGAAACAGGTGTAGAGGAGGCCGTCGTGACGCGTCATCGCGTGCGGAAAACAACTGCGCGGACCCGATCGCTCGAATCGCTGGTGCTCGCGCCAGGTGCCGTCGCGTTCCCGGACCGACACTGCATAGGCTTTCGGTCCGCCACCGACATACAGCTGCCCACGGAAACTTGCCGCCGTGTTGAGTGTGCGATTGTCGGGATGCGGCTCGCCGCAATCCACCCAGTTGGTCCCGCCGGCGTAGCGATAGACGCGGCCGGAATCGAGGGCGGCCTCGCGGACCCGGGTCCAATCGTAAGTCGTGGTCACCGCGTACAACTCGCCATCGTGGACGAGGAGCGGTCCCACGCCGGTGGTGCGGCGCCCACCGACACGCCCGCAATCGATCCACCGCATTCCGCCGTCATATCGCCAGACATGGCACCAATCCGCCTCGGTTGCCCCTTCGATCGTGGCGGCGTAGAGGTGCCCGCGAAACACGAGCATCGAATTGCTGACATACGGGCTCGTGGGACTGGGGCGTCCGCAATCCTCCCATTCCCCGAGCTTCGCGTTGTCGATGCCGAAGTAGACATGTCGATCGTTGCCCTGGGAGAGGTAGCCGCTGGCACTGGAGTTGATCGAGAGCGTGATCCCGCGACGCGTGTCCGGATCGAAACTTTCCAGAATGTCCCCCATGGCATCATCGACCTGGGCCTCGGTATGCACCCACGCCGCGAAGGTGAAATCATCGGTGCCGAACCTCAGCGACTCCGACGCCGGCACTTCGATCCACGCCGTGCGTCCGTCGAACTCACCCTGCTCCGCCGCTCCACCGCGACGGATTCCGTGATTCCCAAGGCCCGAAATGTCACGGCAGTCACCGCGCAAGTGCCCGACCAGACCGTGGGAAAGGTCAGCGGCGGAAACGGGCCCCGCGATGGCGCAGGCAAGGATGGGACCGAGGGGAAATGGGGGCTTCATGAGATTCGGGGCTGGCCGCAGTTCAGTCATCAGGCAGGCAGCGAGGCTTCGGCCACGATCGTGCCGTCGAGGCGCGACATCTGAAAGGAGAGGGCCTCGCGATTCGCGCGAATCCGGATCAGCGTGGCGGATCCGGGAGCCGGCCCGCCTCCGATCAATTGCGCGATAGGTTGCCCTTCCTTCGCTGGCATCCAGCGAGGGGAGTGGGTATGCCCGGACACCACCAGTTTCACACCCGCGGCGGCGAGTTTCGGCGCCCAGAGTTCGCGGCAGAAGTGGTGGCATTCCCAGCGGCGCTCGGTGGGGAAGATGTCGCGCGTGAACCAGAGCGGAATGTGGCAGAACACCACCTTGTGCGGGGCCGCGCGGAACCATTCCTGGTCCAGCACGGTGTCGAGCCACTCCGCCTGCAGCCTCTGCAACGGCTGGAACGCGACCATGCCTCGGAGCACTTCGTGGTCGTCCGGCTTGTCCTCCCCGGTATCGAGGACCAGGGCCGCCAGCGGTCCACTGCGGAATGCGTAGTGGAATCGATCGCCGGGCGTGCCCGTGAACGCCGGGAGACTGCCGGCCGCCGGACCTCGAACGTCGTGGTTGCCACGCACGTACGCGAGCGGCCAACGCCCCGAGACCGCGCGACCGCCCGGCGTGAGATACTGCGCCGCCATGTCGCGCTCGAAGTGCACATCGTTCGACTGGTCGCCGTTCCAGACCAGGACGTCGGGCGCCAGGTCGTCGGTCATCCGCTGCAGCGTCTCCAGCGTGGTCGCGATCTCGTGGGTATCGTTCCAAACAGCCAGGGTCGTCTTCTCCGCTGTCGGATCGAGCGTGCGGAAGCTTCCCTCCGGCCCGGTCTCCGATTCGCCGCGGACGACTTCGCCATGGTA
>CAZYJB010000039.1:0-11808 GCA_964647675.1 uncultured Verrucomicrobiota bacterium
GGGCGACCTCCCCGCGCCCGCCGGCGTGGAGATCCTGGGCGACAAGGGTGCCCCGGTGATCAGCATCGCCGAGCCTCGCGCCGAGGCCGAGGAGACCCCGGCCGCCGAGGGCGCCGCCGCGACCTCCGAAGTCGAAATGATCAAGGAGAAGAAGGGCGAGGAAGGTGCCGCCCCCGCCGATGCGAAGAAGGGTGGCGACAAGGCCAAGGCCGAGAAGAAGTGACGGATTTCGCGGCCGCCTGCCGGGAGGATCATTTCCTGGCGACGGCCGGCGGCAGCGAGGAGCAGTTAGGTTTTGCGGTCCGGCAGCGTGGATTCCGTGAATGCCCCCTGCTTGATCGTAGGGCTCGGGAATCCCGGGTCCGAATACGCGCGAACCCGGCACAATGCCGGGTTCATGGTGGCGGACGAACTGGCCCGCGGATGGCGGGCCGACTGGCGCGATGAACCGCGGTTCGGGGCATTGGTGGCCCGGGCGGGCGCCGGAGCGAGTTTGAAGACGGTCTGGCTGGCCAAGCCGCAGACGTTCATGAACGCCAGCGGGGAGGCGGTGGGTGCGCTGGTGCGGTATTACCGCGTGCCCATCCCGCAGGTGCTGGTGCTGGTCGACGACGTGGATCTGCCGCTGGGAACGGTTCGGATGCGATCCGAAGGCAGCAGCGGGGGGCATCACGGACTCGACTCGATCGAGCGGCACCTCGGGACGCGCGGCTACGCGCGCCTGCGGCTCGGCATCGGGCGCGTGGACCCGGGTCTGCGCGAGGTGACCGGGCACGTGCTCGGCCGGTTCGCCGAGGATGAGGTGGGAGATTTTGCGCGGGTGACCCGCCACGCGGTGGCGCAAGTCGTCTGCTGGTTGGACGAAGGAATTGAGAAGGCCATGGCCCGTTACAACGGGTCGGCCAAGTGAAACCGGAAGAGAAAACGCCGTGAAACGTTACGAAGGTCTGTTCATCCTGAACACCGCCGGCAAGGAAGAGGGCGTCAAGGACGTCATCGACCATATCGCCGCGGACATCACCGCCGCAGGCGGCAAGGTCGAGACGATCCAGAAGATGGATAAACGCCCGTTCGCGCGCGTCGCCGAGCGCAAGTCGAGCTCGGGGTTCTACGTGAACCTCATCTTCCTGACCGAGCCGGAGTCGCTGACCGCGCTGCGCAACAAGTTCCGCCTCAGCGACGACGTGTTTCGCGTGGTGTTCACCGAGGCGCCGGCGGTGGCGCCCAAGGTGGCCCCCGTGGTCTGACGCAACCCGGTGCGGCGGCGGCCGGCAGCCGCTGTTCGAACGTCGACGCCATTCACCCTTTTCCCCGCGACGCCATGGCGAGCTACAACAAGGTGATCCTGCTCGGGAATCTCACCCGGGACCCCGAGCTGCGATACACCCCCAAGGGCCAGGCGGTGGCCAAGCTGGGCCTCGCCGTCAACCGGTCGTACAAGACGGAAAGCGGGGAGACGCGCGAAGAGGTCACCTTCATCGACATCGATTCCTGGGGCAAACAGGCTGAGCTGATCGGCCAGTACCTGCGCAAAGGCAGCCCCCTCTTCGTCGAAGGCCGTCTGAAGCTCGACCAGTGGGACGACAAGAACACCGGCCAGAAGGTCAGCAAGCTGCGCGTCGTGATGGAGAACTTTCAGTTCGTCGGCGGGCCGCGCGGCGATGGTCCCCCCGGAGGTCCTGGAGGCGGAGGTGGACCGGCTCCGGCATCTCCCGGACGCATCTCGCGCCCGGCTTCCTCCAGTGCTCCGGCCGCTGAGGCACCGCCTTCGAGCGACGGGCCTCCGCCCGATGTCGATGATGTCCCCTTCTGAACCCGAGCCGCCCCGATCCGAGCTGAACCGAACTTGAACGCGGCCCGGCCGCCCGGGCGACGCACCCTCCGATTTCAAACCCTCCACGCCATGTCGAAGACCGAAGTTATCCTCATCAAGAACGTCGTCGGGCTCGGTGCCGAGACCGACCACGTGAAGGTCGCGCCGGGTTACGCGCGCAACTATCTCATCCCGCGCGGTCTGGCCATTCCCCAGACCCTCGCCAACAAGCGCCGCCTCGAGGTGCTGAAGCAGCGGCGTGGCGAGCGCGAGGCGCACGAGCTCAACGCCATGAGCGAGCTCGGCCGCAGCCTCGCGAAGCTCACCTTGCAGTTGAAGGTCAAGACCGGCGAGGACGGCAAAATGTTCGGCAGCGCGACGCCGGGCATGATCGCCGACGAGCTGAAGACGCAGTTCGAGGCGGTGGTCGACAAGCGCAAGATCCACATCGACCACCCGATCCGCTCGGTGGGCGACCATGAGGTCGACCTCCGCCTGCACCCCGAGGTGCACGTGAAGCTGAAGGTGCACATCGAGAGCACCACGCCGCCCCCGCCCAAGCCCGAGGAGCCCGCCAAGGACGCCAAAGGTGAGAGGCCGGGCCGCGGCGCGCGCGGGGATCGTCCTGATCGCGCCAAGAAGCCGGCGCCCGCCGCCTGATCGCGCCCCGGTCGATCTTCGAAGTTTTCGCGCACGAGGCAGGGGAACTCCCCTGCCTCGCTTGCTTGCAGACAGGCTTACCAGGGCGGAGAAGGGGGGCGGTTGCGTTTCACAAGGGTCCAGCGCCCGGGATGAAACCATGACCGGCGCCGCGCCACGGGAACGCCGGGATGGGCGGCCGCCCGCTCGATGAAGTCGAGGAATCGATCCGCCTGGTAGCATGCGGAGGGTCGGTTGCCCGGGAACCACGGTTCGCGCAGCAGGGCGGCGAGCTGCGACTCGTCGTGCCGGATCGCGAGCAGATGATCAATGAGCGCTTCGTCCGACGGGAATCGCGAGAGGTCGAGAAAGCTCGCGGGATTGAAGTCGCGCGCCACCTCGGGGTTGCCCCAGTAGACGGGAATGCAGCCCGCGCGCATGGCATCGGTGATCTTTTCCGTGGTGTACCCGGACAGCGACTCGTTCTCGAACGCGATGTTGAACCGGAATTGCCGCAGCCAGGCGCGCTTGGCCGGGAAGCCACCGCGGATGGGCCCTCCCACGTTGTTGTTCCAGCGGCCGCCCGAGTGGACGTGCGCGCGGTGCATCAGCGCGGTCACGAACTCAACGCGGCGCCGGCCGCGGCGTGCCTTGGGATTCGAGATCAGCACGCCGCAGAACTCGCGCGGTTCGGCCAGCACGCGCGCGGCCCAGCCATCATCCTTGACCAGCGCGGCCGGGTCGCTCTCGACCACGAAATAGGGGAGGCGCAGATGGCGTGGATCATCCAGCTCGTGACAGGTGAGGGCGAAGTCGCACTGCGACCAGTCGGGCAGGTGCCGTTCGACGGAAAAATAGATGCGCGTGCCGACGTGGAGTTTCCAGGCCCGCGACGAACCATCGCAGTAGAAGAGAAAATCCGGTTGGTCGCTCAACTCGACGTCGAACCGCTGGCGCAGGGTGTGCCAGAACCAGTTGTCGGTCTTGTTGAACCCTTCCCAGAAGCTGCAGAAGTCGAGGCGAAGCTTCGGTCTCATGGCGTGCGCAGGACGCGTCAACCGGCGCGCCGCAGGACGAACTCCATGTTCCCGGCGCGGAAGACGAGGCAGACGTACTTCTCGTAGAACGACAGTCCGCAGACCGCGGCCGTGGCGCGCGCGATGAGCGAGGGGAGTCCGTGTCCGAAGGTGAGCCGGCGCGAGACGAGGGCGAACGGCGCGTTGCCGTCCTTGCGCCGGTAGTACGGCTCCCACGTCTTGAGGCTGTAATGCATGTAGTGGGTGATGTCGCCCCACGAATCCGGCGACGAATAGTGGGGCGTGGCGATCTCGACCAGGGCTCCGGGACGCGCGATGCGGGTGAGTTCCTGCATCGCTTTCCACGGTGTCTTCAGATGCTCGAGCACGTGGGAGCAGACGATGCGGTCAAACGATCCGTCCGCGAACGGCCACGGAAAAACGTCGAGATCGTGGATCACGTCCGCGGTGGTCTGAGGGTCGAAATCAACACCGATGGAGCCAGGGATGCGGATGGCGCCGCAACCCACGTTGAGAATGGCCGGGGCATTCGACATGCGTTGAGCGACGCTAGCAAAGGGGACGTCGTGTTGCCGATGCCGAAGGTGGCGGCGTGAAGTCAGACCCGCGTTGCGGGGTCTGATGCCGGGGCCGTAGGCTGTCCGCGTGACGGACCAGGAGCGCACGGAGCGGACGTACCGGCTGGAGCGCTGGCGCGCCGTGAGCAGCGGCATCCTCGAGACCGCGGGCAACACCTTCCTGCTCGTGATTGCGTTGAAGTGGTTCCAGGCGGGCGCCATCGCGAAGGCGCTGATCGCCGGCGGCACGAGCTTTGGTCTGCTGGTGACACCGCTGGTCGTCACCTGGGTGACGCGGCGCGGCCTGAGTCCCACCGCGGCGGCATTCCGCTTCCTCATGACGAGCGCGGTGTCGTTCCTGGTGGTGGCGCTGGTGCCGTGGCTTCCGCTCTTTGTCGTCGGCTCCGTCGTCGGCATGGCCGCGGTGTCGGCGGTCGTGCCCCTGCTGACCCACCTGTATCAGCACAACTACCCCGCGGCCGGACGCGGGCGCCTGTTCTCGCGCACCGTGATGATCCGCATTCTGACCGCCGCCATCTTCGCGAAGCTGGGAGGCATGTACCTCGCCGGTGACATGGCGCGGTTCCGCTGGCTCCTGCTGGTCTTCGCGCTGGCGTCGGCCTTCGCGGCGGTGCAGTTGCGCAGGTGCCCGTCCGTGCCGCTGGTCGACTCGGGTGGGAGCCATCCCTTGCGCGCGCTCCGGTTCGTGCGCGAGGACACGGTGTTCCGCAATACCCTGATCGCCTGGATGCTGATGGGATTCGGCAACCTGATGATGATTCCGCTGCGGGTCGAGTACCTCGGCCACGAGCGCTACGGGCTGCGCCTGTCGGCGGACGAGATTGCGTTGTACACCGCGGTGGTGCCGAACCTGGCGCGACTCGTCGTGAGCCCGGTGTGGGGCTGGCTGTTCGACCGCATGAACTTCTTTGCGCTGCGCGTGACGCTGAACGTGGGGTTCATGGTGGGCATCCTGGCGTTCTTTAGTTCGGAGACTCCCGCGGGCTGGGTGCTGGGCGCGGTGGTGCACGGGATATCGGTCGCGGGCGGCGACGTGGCATGGAGTCTGTGGGTCACCAAGTTCGCACGTCCGGAGCGCGTCGCGGACTACATGGCGGTGCACACGTGTTTCACGGGCTTTCGCGGGGTGCTGGCGCCGGTGGCCGCCTTTTACCTCGCTGGTTGGCTGGCGTTGCCGACGCTGGGCTGGATCTCGGCGGGCCTGATCGGCTGCGCCTGTCTGCTGCTGATCCCGGAGATCATCGGAGCGCGGGCCGCGCGTTCCGCGCCCGCCTTGGTCGAAGAGGTCTCGGATTGATCGCGCCGGGCGGACGATTCCAGTCTGAACCCGATGGCGATGAAGGACGAATGCAGGTCGCGTGCGAAATCGGGGGTGAAATGGCGCGGGCATGGACTGGTGCGGTGGGCCGTCCTCCTGGGCGCTTGCGTTGCGTTGCTCTCGCTGGCAATCGGGGCGGATGCGGCACCGGGCCTCAAGCTCCGCCTCGCCTCCGATTCGTCCTCGGCGCCGGCAACCGATGCGTTGGTGGTTTCCAATCTCGCGTTCCGCGTTGAGGCCGGCGAAGCGCTGAGTCCCTTCGTCCCCACCGGGCCGGCCACAGCAGAATGGACCGGTTCGATCGCCGTGGAGCTTCGCGGCGACTATGAATTCCGCGCCGAGACCACGGGAGAGTTCTCCTTCGAGATCCAGGGCACGAACGTCCTGAAGGCGTCGACGGGCGGAACGCGGCTCACCGACTGGTCGCGGCCGGTGCGGCTGCGGAAAGGCACCAACAGCGTGCGCGCTGTGCTGCGTCGCATGGGCACGGAAGCGGTCGGGGTACGGGTGGAATGGCGGGGGCGCGCACAGTCGGCGCGACCGCTGGCGGGCGCGGCGTTGCAGACGCGGGACGCCTGGCCGGACGTCGAGGTGGCGGGGGTTCGCCGGGCCGGACGCGACCTGTATCTCGCGTGGCGCTGTGCGCGGTGTCATGACGCCGACACACTGTCGGCGACCAACAGCCTCAGTCCCGAGGCGATGTCTCTCGCGGCGGTGGGCGGTGCGCGTCGGCCGGGCTGGTTGGTCGAGTGGTTGCTGGATCCGCCGGCCCAGCGCGCGGGCGCGCGGATGCCGAAGCTGCTGGAAGGTCCCGACGCGCGGGCCGAGGCCGAGGCCATTGCAGCGTTCCTGGAAATCGCGGCCGCGCCCGCCGGACTCGCGACCGCGAAGGGAGACCCCGCGGTCGGCCGGTCCTGGTTCGAGACCCTGGCGTGCCACGCGTGTCACGGAATCGGTGCGGTGCCCGTGCCGCCGGGCGGCGTGAACCTGGGGCATGTTTCGCGCAAGTATGCGCCGGGCGCGCTGGCGCGGTTTCTGCAAAACCCGGCGACGCACGACCCGTGGACGCGCATGCCGCAGTTCAAACTCTCGGAGACGGAAGCCATCTCGCTGGCCGCCTGGTTGCATGCCGAGTCGGGTGCGATGCCGGAGGCGCCGAGCGCGCCGAGGCCGGCCTCGGATCCCCTGGTGGCGCGGGGTCGGGAACTGGTGGCTGCGCGTGGCTGCGGGCATTGCCATCGCATACCGGGTACCTCGACGCCGCGGGTGAAGCCGATCGACACCGCCTCCGCCGGAGTCCTCGAGCGCGGTTGTCTCGGTGAAGGCGCCGCGATCGGCCGGGCCCCGCGCTTTGCCTTGAACCCGGAAGAACGGGGCGCGCTGCGTGTGTTCCTTTCGCTTCCTGTGCGTCCCACGCTGGTGCGTGTTCCGTGGGACGATGCGCGACGTCGCGTGGCCGACCTGCGCTGTCAGGCCTGCCACGACGCGAGGGAAGGTGTGCCGACCCTGCGCCTGGCGGGAGCGAAGCTGCGTCCCGAATGGACGGCGCGCCTGCTCTCCGGGGATGTCGCCGAACCATCGCGTCCCTGGCTGACCCTGCGCATGCCCGCCTGGACGGCCTACGCGCACGAGCTGTCGACTGGACTGGCGGCGCTGGACGGCTGCGAAGCGAGCGTGGCGGTGGAATCCGCGCCAGATCCCGAAGCGGCCGCGGTGGGGCGCACATTGGTCTCCGCGTCAGGCGGCTTCGCCTGCGTCACCTGTCATCCCGTGGGGAAGGCGGCGGCCACCGCGGTGTTCGAAGCGCCGGGCATCCCGTTTCAGGTCGTGGCTGAACGCCTGCGACCCGAGTTCGCGGCGCGCTGGATTCGGGATCCGCAATCAGTGGATCCCGCCACCAAGATGCCCATGTACTTCGACGAGGAAGGGAACAGTCCGCTCGCCGAACACTACGGTGGCGACGGTCCGAAGACCATCCGCGCGCTGTGGGAGTACCTGCGTTTGGGACCTCGAATGGAGCCTCCACCGTGACGAGCGGGTCGGGCTATCTCCTTGCGGGCCTGCGGCCCGCCTTCTCACGGCGGATCAGCCCTTCAATCCGCGCACGAAGCGGTCGATGCGTTCGACACCCTTTTGGATGTTGGCCAGGCTCGTGGCGTAGCTGATGCGGATATAATCGTCGGCGCCGAAGGCGACGCCGGGCACTGCGGCGACCTTTTCCTGCTCGAGCAGGCGGCTGCAGAACTCCGCGCTCTTCAGCCCGGTGCCGCTGATGTTGGGGAAGAGGTAGAAGGCGCCCTTGCTGTTGACGCAGGTGACGCCGGGAATCTGGTTGAGGGCAGTCCACGCCGTGGTGCGGCGCAGGGCGTATTCCTTGAGCCAGGAGGCCAGGTGTTCCTGGGAGCCGGTGAGCGCGGCGACGGCGCCCTTCTGCGCGAAGCTCGTGGGATTGCTCGTGCTGTGGCTTTGCAGTGCGTCGATGGCCTTGGCGATCGGTTCGGGAGCGGCGAGGAAGCCCAGTCGCCACCCGGTCATGCTCCAGGCTTTGGCGAATCCGTGGACGACGATCGTATGGTCGTAGTGCGCCTGGCTGAAGCTCGCGACCGACTGGTGGCGCGCGCCATCGTAGAGCAGGTGCTCGTAGATCTCGTCGCTCATGATGAGCACGCCCTTCTCGATGCACACGTCGCCGAGGGCACGGATTTCCTCCGGTGTGTAGACCGAGCCGGTGGGGTTGCTGGGCGAGTTGAGAATGAACAGGCGCGAGCGCGGCGTGAGGGCGGCGCGCAGTTGGTCTGGGGTGACCTTGAACTCGGTGCGGTCGCTGGTGGGCAGGATGACGGGCGTCGCGCCGGCCAGCTTGACCATCTCCGGGTAGCTCAGCCAGTAGGGCGCCGGGATGAGCACGTCGTCGCCCTCCTGGCAGGTGGCGAGGATGACATTGAAGCACGAGTGCTTGCCGCCGCAGGAGACGATGATCTGGCTGGGTTTGTAGGTGAGCCCGTTCTCGCGCTTGAACTTGGCGGCAATGGCCTCGCGAAGCTCAGGAATGCCGCTCGAGGGGGTGTACTTGGTGAACCCGGCTTCGAGCGCGGCCGCGGCGGCGGCCTTGATGTGGGCGGGGGTGTCGAAATCCGGCTCGCCGGCACCGAAACCAACGACGTCCTCCCCGGCGGCCTTCATGGCCTTCGCCTTCGAATCGATGGCGAGGGTGACGGACGGGGACAGCGACGCGGCACGACGTGCGATCGAGTAGTTCATGAACAGGGCCGCGGAGGGTAAGCCACCGGGGCGCCGCAGCAAGGCCGATGTCGAGCGCTAACCGGACGCCCTGCGGTCCTCGCGGATGCCGCGGATCGCCGAAATCGTGATCACCACGATGCCCGCCAGTTCGAACAGCGAATGCACCTTCAGGCCTCCCGCGAAACGGCTCAGGAAAGCGTCCACATGATGGAACGACGCCGCGCGGATCAGGACAAAGGTCGTCAGGAACGACACGCCGACCATGGGTGCGAGATAGCGCGGGTGCCGGCGCCCGAGCTTCCGGAAGAGCAGGGAGACCACCACCGCCGCCGCGAGCACGAGTGCGATCAGCATGGCGGCCTGCACCTCGCGGCGCGACCGGTACCAGCCCTGGCGTCCCGCCATCTCACGCCCGATCCAGGTGATGGCCGAGTGCAGGTCGAGTTGTTTGTTGAGGCCGAGGAGGAGCAGCACCGCCGAAAGCCCTGTCCAGACACCGGGGAGCCTCACCTTTCCTGCCAGGACCGCGCGTCGTTCCAAGCGTGACGCATGGAAGCACAGTGCTGCCCCCATCAGGTAGCCCAAGAACACCAGCCACCCACTCAAGGTCGGATCGCCCGGACCGGGCCGCCATCCGACGGTGGTCATGGTGGCGAGCAGGCGCACGCGGGCAACTTGGTCGAGTGGATCGGGCCATGCAAGGGCGCGGCGGGGGCGTCAGGCGCACTGTTCGGGACCGGCCGTATCGGCGTCACGCGTGGTCCGTTCCCAGGCCCAACGCAGCCGCCGCAACGTGCTCGGACGCAGGCTGGCGACCTCGCCGATGCGCAGGCCTTCCACCCAGAAAATCTGCCCGGCGCCGGTCTCGGCCAGCACCAGACGCCGGCGCTGATCGGTAGGAATCCGGGCATTCGTGAGGAGGTCCTGGAGTTTCGCGCCGGACCCGAGGCCCACGGGCTCGAAACGATCGCCCGGAAGCCAATGCCGGAGGCGCACGCTGTGACCCACGATCGCGGCGTCGAACTCCTCACTGCGTGGACCCCCTCCGGCTCGCGACGCCCGCTCCCTCCCGGTCGCTTCCGCGATTTCCCAACGGATACACACCCCCGCAAACTCGATCCTGCCGCGACCTGCCGCGAGATCGACCATCGTCTCGGCGAGCTGATGGGCGGGCCGTTCGGAAGTCGGCGCCACCACCCGCAGCCGGCCGTCGATCAAGCGGGTGGCGAGGCGTGAGGGATCGACCTGCAACGGCACATCGGGGTGGAGACGCAGGTGCTCGATCAGATCGAATCCCAAGGGGAGGCGATGCTGTTCGGCCTGCAGCCGGAGGATCTCGCGCTGCAGCGCGATGGGGAGCGCAGCGAACGCGGCAGGGGCTGACTCGTCGAGCCACTGGCGCGCGAGCCCGGCCATGAACTCCGCCTGGTCACGCAGGAGCGCCTGCTCGCGTTGCAGCACGCGCAGCAGACCGGGCTGAAAGTGACGCGTGAGCAGCGGAATCAGGTCGTGACGGACGCGATTCCGAAAATGGCGCGTGTCGCGATTGGACGCGTCGTCACGCCAGCGGAGTTCTGCGGCCTGGGCGGAGGCGCTCAGTTCGGCGCGGGTGAATTCGAGAAGCGGGCGGATCAGGACGAGCTCGGCATGGGCCGGTGACGGGTCGATCGGACGCATGCCGCCGAGTCCGCGGCTCCCGGCGCCGCGTAAAAGACGCATCAGAAAGAGTTCCGCCTGATCGTCGGCGTGATGTCCGGTGGCGATCCGGTCACAGCCGATCGCGAGGGCGGTGCGCGCGAGGAATTCGTGGCGCAGACGGCGGGCGCCGCATTCCAGGGATTCGCCGGAGCGGAGGGACGCTTCCACATCGGCGGTGCCGAGTTCGAGGCGGAGCCCCAGGTGCGCCGCCACCTCAGCCACGAGCGCCTGGTCGAGGTCCGCGTCGCGCCCGCGCAATTGATGATGGAAATGGGCCACCACCAGGCGGTGCCGGTCCGCGTCCTGGGAGGCGAGCGCGTGCAGCAGCACCATGGAATCGAGGCCCCCGGAGACCGCCACGACGCAGCGCGCGTTCGCCGGCAGCAGTTGATGCCGTTCGAGCGCCTGGTGGATGGCTGCAAGGGCGGGATGCACGACGAACGCCGCGAGCGTGCACCACGAAACGAAGGACGGGAAGGGTGCGGCGCCACGTTCCTGTGGCGCTAGGTCACGGGCACGGCGATGCGGCCGTCGAAGACGAACGTGGCCGGACCGTTGAGCCGGACGTCCGCGAAGCCGCCGTCGCGTTCGTTGAATTCGACCCGCAGTTCGTCGCCGCCCTGTACCTGGACGCGGACGGGTGATTGGAATCCGTGGACCCGGGCGCTGATCAGGGCGCTGGCGCTGACGCCCGTGCCGCAGGCGAGTGTCTCGCCCTCCACGCCGCGTTCGTAGGTACGCACGCGGATGTGATTGGGGCCCTTGATCTGCACAAAATTCACGTTCGTCCCCTTGGGACCGAAGTGCGGATGGAACCGCAGCGCGCGCCCACGCTCCAGGACCATCGCCTGATCAGCATCCGGCACGAACACGACCGCGTGCGGCACGCCGGTGTTGACCGAGTGCACCGCGATCGTCTCGTCGCCCACGCGCACCGCTTCGGCGAGTCGAAGCCCGGTCGGGAGGGTGAGGTTGACGGTCACGCGGTCGTCCTCGAATTCGGCGCGGATAACCCCGGCGCCCGTCTGGAAGGACATCGCCGGGCGGTTCCAGCCGGTGAGACGTTGCACGTACCTCGCGAAGCAGCGCGCGCCATTGCCGCACATCGCGGCGTCCGAACCGTCCGAATTCCAGAACTGCCACGCCCAATCCGCACCGCCGTCCTTGGCTGGCACCAGCAGCATGAGGCCGTCGGCGCCGATGCCGAACTGGCGGTGACAGAGACGTTCCACCTGCGCGGGCGTGAGGTGAAGATCGCCGCGCCGGTTGTCGGCGAGGATGAAGTCGTTGCCCGCTCCGGACATCTTGGAGAACTCGAGAACCATCGGCGCGGCAGCGTACGAGGCGTCCGTTCCGCGGCAAGGCGGGAAGCGACCCGGGGAGGGTGCGTGGATTGGATACGCGGTTGCACCACGCGCGGAATTCGACTACAGGAGCCCATCCCATGAAGCGCCCCTCCGCCCCTCTCCGACACGACCCGGC
>CAZYJB010000040.1:0-11806 GCA_964647675.1 uncultured Verrucomicrobiota bacterium
AGAACCCGGCCGGCGTCTTTCTGAGCAACGGTCCGGGGGACCCGGCGGCCCTGGGGTATGCCGTGCGGACGGTGAGCGATCTCGTGCAGCACGGGGTGCCGATCTTCGGCATTTGCCTTGGGCATCAGATTCTCGGCCAGGCCTTCGGAGGAAAGACCTTCAAGCTGAAGTTCGGTCATCGCGGCGCGAATCAACCGGTGAAGGACCTCACCTCCGGACGGGTCGAGATCACCTCGCAGAACCACGGATTCGCCGTCGATCCGAAGTCCCTGCCCGCCGAAGTCGAGGTGGACCGCCTGAACCTGAACGACGGCACGGTCGAGGGCATGCGCCATCGCCGGAAGCCTGTGTTCAGTGTGCAGTACCATCCTGAGGCCTCGCCCGGTCCGCACGATTCGTCGGCGCTCTTCGACACGTTCCGGCAGATGATCGTGAAGCGGTGATTCCGGTCTGGCCGCGATCCGGTTCACGAACCGGCCGCGACGTTCGACGGGGCTTCGACCAGGAACCATCCAGCTTCGCCGACGGCGCGGGGTGTCGGACCGGCCCGCGCGTTCGCGGTCTCGCGACCGTCGGAAATCGCTCGGGGAAACGGTTTGACTTGCCCTTGCGCCGCCCGCCCATACTCGCGCACCAGTTCCCGCTACCATGGCTAAGCTCGTCGTCTTGTCGGATTCCCAGAAAGGGCTCGTTCACGAGCTAAAGGTGGAGCGCACAACCGTCGGCCGGGTCGAGGACAACACCTTCCCGATTCCCGAAGCCTCGATTTCAAGTCATCACTGCGAGATCCTGTTGAAGGGCAATGAGGTCGTGGTGCGTGACCTCAACTCGACCAACGGCTCCTACATCAATGGCGAGCGCATCACGGAGTCGGTCCTCAAGCCGGGCCAAACGCTGCGCCTCGGGCAGATCGAGCTGAAACTCGACGGACCCGCGCCGGCCGGGAAAAAGCCCCTGGACGCGACCATGGTCATCCCGCAGGGCGTCAAGCGCGACGAGATCGGCAAGGCCGGCGGCGGTGCGCCCATGGGCGAGAAATCCGGCTTCCACAAGAAGTCGAACAAGCTGAACAAGATTTTCTTCGTCGGCGGTGCCGTGGTGCTGCTGATCATCATCGGTCTGATCGTGTTCGCGCTCATGCAGCAGAGCGCCCCGCACGAGTAGACGCGGGCGAGCCTCGCTCCCGCGGCGTGCGCTCTGGCGTGTCTCCGGCCCGATCCGGCGTTGTCCCGACGCCGTTCCACGCAGTCTCGTGACAGGTCACCGTTCGCGACGTATCGGTGTCCGTGCGTCCGAAGTCTCGAATCGCGTCCGCCGTGCCCGTCGCCGTGGTCTTTCGATGTCTCCTGCCGATTCCCCTCCTGATCGCGGCCCTTCCGACGCACGCGGTCATCGTTCGCGGTGACGATGAGAATCCCCTGCCCGCCGCGGTGGCCGGCGCGGAATCCGCGGGTTCCTGGGTGGCCGAGCTGCGGGATCCGGGGACCCCGGGTTCCCTGGCGACCCCGATCGGACCGCGACATTTCCTTACGGCGGCGCACCTCGAGTTCGCAGCGGGAGATCCGCTGTGGTTCCGCGGCGTGCGTCATACGGTGGTGGGGCGCCGGGATCTGCCGGACAGCGACCTGGCCGTCGGCGAAGTGACCCCGGAGTTTCCGTTCCACGTCGAACTCTATCCGCGCGACGACGAAGTGCGGCGACCGTTGCTCGTGCTGGGCAAGGGACGGTGGAAGGGCGAGCCCGTTCTGCGCGGGGGTGAACTGCGGGGCTGGCGCTATGGCGAGTCGGGAACCCCTGGGATCCGATGGGGCACGAACCGGATTGAGAAGGTGGTGGTGGCCGATGCGGACGCCGAAGGGTTGAAGGGGGACTATTTGGTGGCCGATTTCGATGGCGACGCCGGGGATGACGAGGCGCATTTCACGCGCGGTGACAGCGGTTCGCCGGTGTTCATCCAGGATTGCGGTTTGTGGAAGCTCGCGGGCGTGGCGAGTGCGGTGGAGGGGCCCTTCGTCCCGGCGGACGATCTCCAGTCCGAACCTTTTCTGGCGGCGTTGTTCGACGTGCGCGGTTTCGTGGTGGCCGAAGGCGAGGGGGCGTTCCGTCCCATGGGCGATCCGGGACGACCCGTGCCGAGCTCGTGGTTTGCGGCGCGCGTTTCGTCGCGAGTCGCGGAGCTGAGATCGGCGGTGGGACTGCCGGCAGTCCCTGGGGTGCCGGAGCCTGCCGATCGAATCGTCTGGGCGGAGCCGACGCTGACGATCCCGATCGGGGTCCTTACGCAGGCGAGGGCCGAAGCCGGCGTCAACGATTCCGCGCCGGCCGCCGCCGTTTCGGTGGTGTGTGTGGACGATCGTTCAGGCGCCGGAGGAAGCGTGGTCTGGTTCGACCAGGCGATTCGGTACACGGCCCCCGCCGCGCCCGGGTCAGTCGACTCGTTCCGCTATGTGGTCGGGGCCGCCGGGTCGGGAGGGAGTGCGTGGGGACGGGTGGTGGTGGTGTCGAAAAGCCTGGCGACGGCGCGGCCGCGGGTGGCCTTTGACGCCGACGGCGCCGTGGTCGTGGTCTGGCCGGTGGCCTCGGCCGCGGGGCCCGCGGGCAGCGCGCCGAGGGTGGAACGCGCGACGTCTGCCGCGGGTCCCTGGCACCGGTTCGATGCCGTGGTCACGCGACTCGACGACTGGTACCTGTTCGCGGGTCGCCCGGAAACGGAGCCGCCGGGAGCGGCGTGTTTCCGGCTGGTGTTCGAGTGAGCGCCGCCATCGGCTTTGACGCTGGCACGCCGACGAGGCGAGGTTTACCTCATGCATCCCCGGTTCCTGGTCGCCTCGCTTCTGCTGATCGCGCTCTCCGCGGGCGCGGCACCGCGCGTGGTCCTGGATCGCGATGACGTGGTGATCCGCCACTCGTGCGACGTGGTGATCCCACCGGGCGTGGTCATCGCCGACCTCAATACCAATGGGGTGCTCCAGATTCGCGGTGATGGGATCACGGTGCGATTCGCGCACGGTTCGGTGCTGCGGGGGGCGGTGCCGGGCGCGCCCGGGGACCAGTTGAGCGGCATTGGGATCACCGTGCTGGACCGGCGCCGGGTGAGGCTCGTGGGCGCGCGCGTGCATGGGTTCTTCAACGGACTGGTCGCCTCGCGCGCCGACGGACTGGTGGTCGACGGTGGGGATTTTTCGGACAATTACCGCCAGCGCCTGCGCTCCACGAGCGAGGCCGAAGACGGCGCGGACTGGCTGTTCCCCCATCGCAACGACGAAGTCAAATGGCGGGACCAGTATGGTGGTGCGGTATGCGTGGAGCTGTCGCGCGACGTGACGCTGCGTGGCCTGCGCGTCCGCCGTGGCCAGAACGGGATTGTGCTGGATCGCGTGAACGACTCCCGCGTTTACGACAACGACGCATCGTTTCTCTCGGGCTGGGGGCTGGCGATGTGGCGCAGCAGCCGGAAACTCGTCAGCCGGAACGCCTTCGACTTCTGCGTGCGCGGGCACGTGGAGGGCGTCTACAACCGCGGCCAGGATTCCGCGGGCATCCTCTGCTTCGAGCAATGCAACGCGAACCGCTTCGTGGAGAACTCCGCCACGCACGGTGGCGACGGGTTCTTCGGATTCGCAGGCCGGGAGGCGATCGGCGAAGTGTGGATCGAATCCGAACGCGAGCGGTTGCGACGCGAGACCGGGCGCCACGACGTGGACGACCTGATCCGGGTGCCGGACGAACTGGTGCGGTCCTGGGGCGCGCGTGGCTGCAACTCGAACGTTTTCGTCGGCAACGATTTTTCCTACGCGCCGGCGCATGGCTTCGAGCTGACTTTCAGCAAGGGCAACGTCTTCGCATCCAATCGCGTGGTCGAGAATGCCATCTGCGGTATCTGGGGCGGCTATTCGTCGGACATGCGGATTTCCGGCAACCAATTCGTGCGCAACGGCGGCATGGCCTACGGACTCGAGCGCGGCGCCATCAACCTGGAGCACGCCTCCGGAAATCACATCGTGGGCAACGAGTTCGTCGACAATCGCTGCGGCATTCATCTCTGGTGGGATAAGGACGAAGGACTGCGGCGGTTCCCCGGCGTCGCGGCGAATGACCGTGGCGTGCGGGACAACGTCATCGCCGGAAACCGCTTCGAGATCTCCGCGAATCCGGCGCTCGGCTCGCGCACCGGTCGGGAACGCTGGGTGGTGCTTCAACTGCGCGACGACGGCTCCGGCCAGGTGCGGAGCAATCTCTATGCGGCCAATCGCGTCACCCTCCAGCACACCAACGCCGTCGAGTTCGATCTCGGTCCCGGTTGCGAGGTGATGACGGCGCCCAAGCCGGAGGCGGTGAGAGTGCCGCGGGTTCGAGCGCTGGGTTCCACCCGGCCAGTGGGCGCGCGCGCGAACCTGCGTGGACGTGATCGCATCGTGATGGACGAATGGGGGCCGTGGGATCACGAGGCGCCCTTGTTGCGGCAGCGGTCGTCGCGCGGTGCGGCGCGCGAGTGGGAACTGCTCGGGGTCGCTTCCGAACCGGTGATGACCGTGGCCTCCGGCGCAGTGCGTGCTTCGGTCGAGCGCTCGGGCGAAAACGCGTGGCGCGTCCAACTCCGCGGCGGCGAGGGCGTCACGCCCTACCGCGCGAAGCTCGTCGCGCCCGGGCTCGCGCGGGAACTGGAAGGCACGCTGGTGGCGGCGAGATGGGACACCGTGTTCTTTCCCTGGACCGCGGATCCGCGTGAGGACCTGCCCGCGTGGCGCAGTCAGGCTCTGGGCGATCATGCCGTGCGGGTCGAACTGGGGGCGCTCGAGTTTGCCTACGGCTGGGGCGGGCCACGCGATGTCGTGGTGGACCAGACTGCCCGAGCCCGCGCCCCCGGAGGCGATCGCTTCGGCATGCAGGCGCGTACGCGGCTCGCCCTGCCGGCGGGCTCGTGGCGCTTCCGCACCCAGAGTGACGACGGGGTCCGGGTGCGGGTGTCGGGCCGGACGGTGATCGAAAACTGGACGTGGCACGGGCCGACTTGGAACGAGGGGCTGTACGAGCAGGCGACGGACGGCGAGGTGGAGGTCGAGGTGGAGCACTTCGAGATCGATGGCTTCGCCGTGTTCGAGCTGCATCTTGAACCGGTGCGCTGACTTTTCGGACGGGCTCTCACCCGGAAGGATGCAGTTGAAAGGCCGGAGACGGGCTCACGCGGCGTAGAGACGCCAGGAAGCGTCAGCGATCCATGTCTTTCATCTGCGTGAATCTGCGACATCTGCGGATAAGCTCCGCAGGAAGATTTCCATCCACCGATGACGCAGATAAGCGCAGATGCCGACGTGCGAATGGCTTCTGTTCAACTGAATCGACTGGGCTAAGTGTCGGTCGCGGTTCCTCCCGCGCCTGTGGGGGCGGGCAAAAACTTTGACCCCCGGAATCGGAGTCAGCACACTCTGAGCCACAGGTGCGCGCTCACCCCTTTATGAATTCGTCCCGGGAAGGTTCAACGCGGCGTTCTTGGAGTTCGCAGCGTTTCATGTCGCAGCCGGGGCTGGTCCTCGCGGGTACTCTGGCCATGGCGGCCGTGGCGGTGGCTGCACCCTTGTCCCTGGATTCCCACCCAGCCGTTTCGCGGCCTTCGACGGAGACCCACCCGATCCTGTCGCCGGCGACGATCGCCACCGCACCGGTGAAACTGGGCGGTTCCACGCCGCTTCCCGTCTCGAGAGCGATGCCGTCGGCCCTGCAGTTGCCGTGGCGGTTCGAGGCGGCGGACGAACGGGCGCCCCAGGGCGCGGATTTTTCGGCGCGCGGCCACGGCTACTCGGTGTTCGTCGGCGGCGCCGGCGCGCTGGTCGCGCTCCGCGCGGAATCGGCCGGGTCGCTCGACGCCGGCGGCATGGATTCTGCCGGAGCACGCCGAAGGGACGGAGACTTTGCCCGCCGGCGTGGCGCGGCCTATCGGATGGTGGGCGTGCGGTTCGAGAATGCCAGAGCCGATGCGCGTCCGCGGAAAGAAGAACCCCTGGCCGGGCGCTGGTATCGGCTGCGTGGTGATGCTGCGGTGTCGAAGGGGGACGCAAGCCAGCCCTGTGGCCGTGTGGTGTATGGAGGGGTCTACCCGGGAATCGACGTCGCCTACTACGGCCACGGTCGCGAGCTCGAGTACGATTTCATCGTGGCGCCCGGTGCGTCGCCGGCCGCGGCACGACTGCGGTTCGATGGTGTGTCGGGACTGAACGTGAATGCAGCTGGGGACCTGGAGCTGGCGCTGGACGGTTCGGTCCTCACCCAGCGTGCACCGGTCGCGTATCAGGTGGGTCCGGAAGGGCGCGAAAGCGTCCCAGCGTCCTACCGCGTCACGGACGACGGCGCGGTCGAGTTTGAGCTGGGCGTGTACGACGCGACCCGGGCTCTGGTGATCGATCCGGTGCTGAGCTATGCCTCCTTCCTTGGCGGCAGTGCGCTCGACCAGTGCTGGGATGTGGCCGTCGACACGGATGGATCGGTGGTCGTGGCGGGCGAGACGGAATCGGAAACCTTCGCGTCGCTGAAGCTGGGATCCACCAACGCGTTCCAGGCCATTTATCAAGGTGGCCAGTCCGGCGTGGCCGGCGATGCGTTTGTGGCGCGGCTGGCGCCGGACGGCGGCCAGTTCCACTGGTTCACCTACCTGGGAGGCTCCGACTATGACGCCGCATTGACCCTGGCGCTGGGCGCCGGCGGCGAGCCCGTGGTCGGTGGGTTCACCGCCTCGACCAATTTTCCCGTGACCGCCGGCGCGCTGCGCACCCGGCCGACCGGCGCAACCAATCGTTTCACGGGGCGGTTTCCGCTCGATGCCTTCGTGACCCGGTTGACGGCGGATGGTTCTGCGCTGGTGGCGTCGACGCTGTTGGGCGGCGATGGGGAAGATCAGGCGATCGATCTGGCTTTGCTCAGCAATGGGCAGATTGCCCTGGGTGGCAGCACGACGTCGTCCAATTTTCCGGTGACCCTCGGCGCCACCCAGATTGGCGGCGGAGTGGATGGATTCCTGGCGGTGTTGTCCCCCGATGGCGGGACGCTCCTGCAATCGCGCTACCTGGGTGGTTCCGGTCGCGATTCGGTGGAAGGGATTTCCGTTTCGGCGGGTAACCTGGTGCATGTCGCCGGGCTGACGAGCTCCACCAATTTTCCCGTCGTGGCGGCATTGCAGGCAACCAATGCCGGAGCGATCGACGCCTTCGTCGCGGGGTGGCAGCCGGAGAATGCAGGCTCGCTGACCTACGTGACCTACCTCGGCGGCGAGTCGGACGACTACGGTTACCGCGCGGGGGCCGGACCGGGCGGCGAAGTCTGGGTGGTGGGCGAGACATTCTCGACGAGTTTCCCGATCGTGAACGCACTGCAGGGCACGAATGGCGGGGCCTCGGATGGCTTCCTGGCGCGGCTCTCCGCCGACGGCGCGAGCCTGCAATCGAGCAGCTACTTCGGGGGCATTGGGGTCGACGCCTTGTGGGACGTGCGCGCCGACGCACTCGGGTACGTGCATCTTGCGGGGGAAAGCGCGTCGGTCTCGCTGCCCGGCATGTCCACCAATTCGTTGAGCTCGACCAACAGCGGGGGCACCGACCTGGTGATCGCGCGTCTTGCGGCGGACGGGACGATCTACACGACCTTCTATGGCGGCTCGGGCGAGGAGATCGGTTATGGCGTGGCCGCGGACGGCGCCGGCAACAGCTATGTCGTGGGCCGTGTCCGCACGGTGAACTTTCCGGTGAGCAGCACCAACGTCGCGCAGGCCGTGTACGGCGGCGGCACGACCGACGGCCTGGTGATGAAGGTGACCTACGAGCCTGCGTTGACCGTGGCGCTTTCCGCCGGTGGGGATGCCGTGGATGTCTCGTGGCCGGCCCCCAATCCGGAGTTCGTGCTCGAACTCGCAGAGGCCCCCGGCGCCCCGGCGGGCGCGGGTTGGCACGCGGCCGCGGAGCCGGTGTCGCTGCAATCGGGACGGCACGTCGTGCGGCTGCCGCTGGCGACTTCCAGCAGCCTCTTCCGCCTGCGCGCGCGCTGATCCGGAGCAGGGGTCAGGTCCCTGGTGATTTCCTTTTCGCGCGCGTTCGCCCCGATGCCGCCCGCGGTGCAATTGCGCCTTGTTCGCTTCCAGCGCTTCTGGTGCTCTGAGCTGCACGTGTTGGAGGGAAGCGACGCGCTGGCTTTGTAGGTTGTCCCGTACTCGACTCATGGGGCGAACTGACCGGGACGAAGTCTGCCCAAGGGTCGGGATTCTCCCTCTGCCGAGGATAAACCATGGCGGTACCGCTGCTTGATCTGAAGGTGCAGAACCTGGCTTTGGAGGCCGAGTTGAACGCCGCGTTCCAACGCGTCCTCCGTTCCGGCCATTACATCCTCGGTCCAGAACTCGAGGAGTTCGAGGCGGCGATGGCCAGGCGCCTCGCCGTCAAGCACGCCCTGGGAATCTCGTCGGGCACGGATGCGATCCTGCTCGCTCTGATGGCGCTGGGCCTCGGGCCGGGAGACGAGGTGATCGTGCCGTCGTTCACCTTTTTCGCCACCGGCGGTTGCGTGAGCCGCGTCGGCGCGACGCCGGTGTTCGCCGACGCCTGTCCCGTCTGTTTCAATCTCGACCCCGGCGAGATCAAGCGCCTCATCACGCCCCGGACGAAGGCGGTCATTCCGGTCCACCTGTTTGGTCAGGCGGCCGACATGGATTCCATCCTTTCGGTGGCGCGTGCGCACGGGCTGAAGGTCGTCGAGGACGGCGCGCAGGCGCTGGGCGCGGGTTACCGCGGTCGTGCGGTGGGCGGCTTGGGCGACTTCGGAACCTTCTCCTTCTTCCCGTCGAAGAATCTGGGCGCGCTGGGCGACGCCGGGTTGCTGGTGGCGCAGGACGACACGTTGGCGGACCGCGCGCGGTTGCTGCGCATGCACGGAGCCAGGCCGAAGTATTACCATCAGATGGTCGGTGCGAACTTCCGCATGGACGCGTTGCAGGCCGCACTGCTGGCGGTGAAGCTGCCGCACTACGACCGCTACACCAGCCTCCGGCGCGAGCACGCCGCCGAGTATACGCGTCGGCTGTCGACGGTTCCCGGAGTGCGCGTGGCGGATTCTGCGCAGTGCGGCTGCCGGGAGAAATCGCTCGTGAACAAAGGCGAAGGGGAGGCGCGGTTGGTGCTCCCCGTGGCCTATTCCCACTGCGATCACATCTGGAACCAGTACACCCTGCGCGTTCCCGGTGCGGGAAGGCGCGACGCGCTGCGCGACCACCTGGCCGCAGCGCGTATCGGTGCGGAAATCTACTACCCGGTGCCGCTGCACGCGCAGCAGTGCTTTCAATGCGCGGACCAGGCGGCGCCGAAACTGCCGGTCACCGAACGGCTCGCCGGCGAAGTGATCAGCATCCCGGTGTTCCCCGAACTGACCCAGTCCCAGCGCGATGAAGTCGTCGATGCCGTCGCGACTTTCGTGCAGTCGGGGCGCTAGGGTTCCGGCTCAGGGAGAATGGTGGCGGGAATCCCGCGTCGTCAGGCGACTTCGAAAGCCCGTTCCCGATTCGTTGTGCACCGCGAAGTGACATCCTGCTGGGCGGTGACCGGGGTGGGCGGGTTCATCGGTTCGCACCTGCTCGAACGTCTATTGCGCGACGGGCATCGCGTGGTGGGCCTGGAGAATTGGAGCGCGGGTCGGCGCTCCAACCTGGAGGAGGTCGCGCGTTCCGTGGGCGACTTGAATTGGTCGCGCTTCCGTCTGGTGGAAGCCGACCTCGTCGACGTTGCCGCGCTGCGCGAAGCGCTGCACGGATGCGATTATGTCCTCCACCATGCCGCGCTCGGCTCGGTGCCGAAATCGATGGAGGACCCGGTGGCGACGCATGCCAGCAATGTCACCGGATTCCTCAATGTCCTCGAGGCGGCGCGCACCCGGGGCGTGAAGCGCGTCGTCTACGCGTCGAGCAGCGCAGTCTACGGCGACTCGAGCGTCCTGCCGGCCTTGGAAGCCTCCATCGGCCAGCCCCTCTCGCCTTACGCGCTATCGAAGTCGGCCAATGAACAGTATGCCGCGGTCTTCCGCCGCTGTTACGGCCTCGAGGTGGTGGGCCTGCGCTACTTCAACGTGTTCGGAGCGCGGCAGGATCCCGCGGGTGCCTACGCCGCCGTCATTCCCAAGTGGATCGCCGCCCTGCTCGAAGGCCGCGATGTCGAGGTGTACGGCGACGGCTCGGCCACCCGCGATTTCTGTCACGTCGCCAACATCGTGGCCGCAAATCTGCTGGCCGCCACCCGCCCGCTGCCGGACGACGCGCCGCGTGTCTTCAATGTCGGACTGGGCGCCGGGACCCCTTTGACGACCCTGTTCGAGGTGTTGCGCCGTGAAGTGGCGCGCTGGCGGCCCGCCACCGCGGCCGCAACCCTGAAGCGCACAACGCCGCGCGCCGGTGACATTCTGCACTCCTGGGCCGACACCACGCTCCTGTGCCGCTGGCTCGGGTTCGAGCCGGTGCGCTCGGTGGAGGACGGACTGCGCGAGACCGTGGACTGGTTCGCCGCAGAGCACGCGCGCGCGCTGAAGGACTCGATTCCCAGGCGATGAAGGAGGCCGTTGCCGCACATTCCCGCCATGCTCCACGGACATCTCTCAGCGCCCGACGCGTGGGCTCACCTGCTCTCCCAGGAAGCGTGGCGCTTTGCCTTCGATTGGCTGCGCGCGCTTCCCGCGGATCCCGAGCCCGGTATCCGGCCGCTGCGCGGCGAGGACCTGTACGTAAACGTGCATGGCTACGACACGCTGCCGCGCGAGCAATGCCGGTTTGAGACGCACCGCAAGTACGTCGACCTCCAGTATTGCATTCGGGGGAGCGAGCTCATCGATTGGAAACTCGCGTCCGGCCTCCGGCCCGCCGGTGCCTTCGATGACGCGCGGGACGTCCAGTTCTATGAGGCGTCCCCCGCGCTGAGCGTTCTCCACATGGTGCCAGGCAGCTTCGCCATCTTCTTTCCCTCGGACGGCCACCTGCCCAAGCGATCGGACGGCCGCGAACGCTCGGTCTTCAAGTTGGTGATCAAGGTGGCGCATCATCTTGTGAAACCCCCAATGCCGACGGGTTGAACGGACGTCGCCAGCCCGTTTCCGTGGGTTCCATGAGGCGCGTGATGTTGTGGTGGTCGATGGCCTGCCTCGCGCTAAGTGGGACGGCCTCCGGATCGGCGACCGAGTTTGGCGGCATGATCCTGGGACGCGAAGAGGAGTTCGTCCCGTTGCTGCAGTCGCTGCGCGGACGGGAAGGAATTCGGTGGATCCGAGGGCAGTCGCCGCGTGCGGGCGAACTGGGCTATCAATCCCTCGGCGACGTTCGGCCGCTCGTACTGAGCGCCACCGATGGGCCGCTGGACGGATTGCCAGGCGATTTGCTGACAGTCCGCAATGTGGTTCGGGACGGTGTGGCCGCCCGGCCGGACACGCGGACGTGGGAAGTCTGGAACGAGCCCGATTTCCATTTTGTGCGTGATTCGGCCGCTGACATGGCCGCGGTGCTGAAGGCGGCGTGGTGGGGGATCAAGGCCGCGCGTCCCGATGATCACGTGATCATGCCGTCGCTGGCGTTTCGCCCGAGTCGGTACGCGATGGAGCTGATGCACAACGGCGCGGCTTCCTGGACCGACGGGTACAACGTGCACTTCTATGGATGGCCCTCGGATTACGCGCGCGTCCTGGCCCAACACCGGGTGCTTGATTCCGCCGCTGGCCTGGTGGTGCGGTTTTGGGTGACCGATTTGGTATAATTTCTGTTGCCGGCAGCGGGGGCGAGGTAACCGGTGGCCCTGGC
>CAZYJB010000041.1:0-11788 GCA_964647675.1 uncultured Verrucomicrobiota bacterium
GGGTTCCTTGACGTTCAGACCCGGCGACAGAATGTGATCGTCGCTCGTGCCAGGATGACGCGGCGTTGGGCCACTCGTACAGCCAACTCTTATGCCATACGTTAATGTACGCATTACCAGGGACGGAGTGACCCAGGACCAGAAGGCACGGATCGTCGCCGAGATGACGGAGACGCTCCAGCGCGTGCTTGGGAAGCAACCGGAGCACACGCACATCATCATCGACGAAGTTGAGCCCGAGAATTGGGGCTTCGCAGGAATGCTCACCACCGAGTTTCGGAAGAGGCAGGGAGGTAAGTGACGAGCGCAAGCAAGCGATAGCGTCGGCCAGAGCGGGGAGACGCGGGTGAGTTTGGAGGGAGGTGAGCTCCTGCCAGCGCGAAGGAATGCCTTGATGCGGCCGAGGGTGGGTGGGTTGATCGAGGCATGAAGAGAGTGTTCGAAGGGCATCTTAGGTCCAACCGGGTGTTTTATCGGGGATATCTGCGGGCGATGGGCGTCGCGGGCGGGTTGGTGGCGGTGTCCTTGCTGATCGGTATCGTGGGGTATCATTTCATGGCCGGGCTGGGGTGGATCGATGCGCTGCTGAACGCTTCGATGATCCTCACGGGCATGGGGCCGGTAACGGAGCTGCGCTCGGATGCCGCGAAGGTCTTCGCCTCGGCATACGCCCTCTTTTCCGGGGTGGCCTTTATTACTGCGACCGGGATCCTGCTGACTCCGATGTTTCATCGGGTCCTGCACAGATTTCACATGGACGACAAGGACATGCGCTGACCGGCAGTTCGGCAGGTCGGGGTATCGGGGTGGTGCGCGTGAGAGGCGCGAAGCGATTGCTTCGCGCCTCTCACGTTTCCGGGACGGTGGATCCCGGGCTCTGTCGACCGGATACTGAAGACGGGCGAGAAGTCTCGGATTCAGGAGCGCCGGATCGCGGCCGGACAGGCTGGATTCTGGCGCATCGTTTCGGCGCTACTACGGAACTCGCCGCGGGCGGCGGGCGGTTGACTGTTCTCGATTTGTGGGACTACGGGCATGGCATGCGTGGCGAAGGGAGGATGACCTGGCATCTCGAGTGCTGCCGCGGCCGTATGGAAACTCGCGGTGGCGAGCGGGTGCGATGTCCGCGTTCCGCGGCGCCTCTCCGGGCTTGGAACGGTCGATTGGTCGTGCCTTATTCAATTCATCCATGAACACCACTGGGTTCTCCTGCGCTTGCCTGCGCGGTTCGACGGGTCTGGGTGCCGTCCTGGTTTCGATCTTCGCATCCTGCGCGCAGGCCGACGAATGGCCGGAGTGGATGGGGGCGCAGCGGGACGGAGTCTGGCGCGAGACGGGCATCGTCGAGCGGTTTCCCGAGGGCGGTCCGAAGGTGTTGTGGCGCGTGCCGGTCAATGCGGGCTATGTCGGTCCGGCGGTGATGGGCGATCGCCTGATCTGCCTGGTGGGTGGAACGAACAGCGCCGTGGTGGCCTTTCACCGGGACACCGGCAAGGGGTTATGGCGCGCGCTCACGGCGTCCGAGATTGGCTATGCCCCGCCGGTGATTCATACGGTGGGTGGGGTACGTCAGTTGGTGATCTGGCATCCGGAAGGGATCGCCGGCCTCGGGCCGGAGACGGGGCAGGCGCTCTGGAGGCATCCCTACCCGGTGGGCGGCAAGCCGCAGCGCCCCGAAGTGACCATCGCGTAGCCGCGGTTCGATGGGGACCGCGTCTTCCTCACGTCCTTCTACCAGGGCTCCCTGCTGTTGCTGATGCCGGCGGGTGTGGGCGAGGCGAAGGTCGTATGGAATCGACGGAGCAAGAAGCAGTCGGAGAAAGAGGACGGGCTGCACACGGTGATGAGCACGCCCACCCTGGAGGCAGGAAAGATCTATGGCATGTGTGCCTTCGGTGAGCTTCGTTGCCTCGACCTGAGCACGGGCGATCGTCGTTGGGAGAGCCTGGAGTTGTTCGCTGGGACGGGCGGGTTTTTCGCGCATGCGTTCATGGTGCGGCACCGCGATCGGCACTTCTTCTGGAACGACCAGGGTGAGCTGTTGATCGGGAAGCTGACGCCGGAGCGCCTGGAGGTCCTGAGCCGCGCGAAGCTGCTGGAGCCGGTGTAGAACACGCGCGGTCGCGACGTGCTGGGGTGCCACCCGGCGTTCGCCAATCGCTGTGCGCACATGCACAACGGCCGCGAACTGATCTGCGTGTCGCTGGGCGACGCTTAGTCCGCGCCGCCGACGGTAGGATCGGCCGGCGTGAGCAGATGTCTCCGAGCGGCCGCGACGTCTGACCCGACATCCAACCCGTTCAAGTTCGCGGCCTCGTCGCTGGCGAGGAAGAGGGCCGTTTCGGCCACCTGTTCCGGCGTGGTGAAGCCATGGACGGCGACCAAGTGCTGCAACGCGGCGGCGGTGCCCTGGGCGGTCTCGATGTCGAGCGGCCAGAACGGTGTGCCGCGCCACATCGGAGTCGCGACCGCGCCAGGTGAAAGGGAATGGATACGCACGCGATGCGGTGCGGTCTCCAGCGCCGCGATGCGGGTGAAGAATCTGATCGCCGCCTTGCTGGTGCCGTAGGCCGTGTTCCCGGCATACGGGTCGATGCCGGCCTGGGACGCGAGGTTGAGGATGCAACCGCCGCGTCCTGACTGCATGACGCGCAGGGCTTGGCGGGTGCCGAGAAAGGTGCCGTCGAGGTTGACGGCGAGGACGCGCCGCCAGTCGGAGAATTCCAGCGCGACGATCGGCCTGGCCAAGGCGACTCCGGCGCTGTTGACGCAGACATCAAGGCGTCCCCACTCGGCCATGAGGCGATCCATGAGGTTTGTCCAGGCCGCCTCCGACGAGACGTCAAAGGGATGCTCGAGCGCCGCGCCGCCGGTGTCCCGGATCTCCTGCGCGGCGCGCGCGCAGGCCGTGGCATCGAGGTCGGTGACCACGACGCGTGCTCCTTCGGTGGCAAAGCGGTGGGCGATGGCGCGGCCGATTCCCGAGGCGGCACCGGTGATCACGGCGACCTTATCGGCAAGCAGATGATGGGGTGATGGTTTCATCGGGCGGAGAGGTAGCGCCACGTCCCTGTGGCGCCGCGGGTCTTCAGGAGTCCTGTGACAGAATGACCGCGGTGTAGGGACCGAGACCGATCGCGCCGCGCTGGGTGAGGTTGTGCAGGGGCGCATCCCAGGTATCGGTGTCGAACGCCGGCCAGGTCTGGAATCCAGCGTCGTAGCCGTGCCAATCGCTGTTGAATCGCACGCGCCATCGACCTTGCCGCGGCAGGCCGAGTTCGTAGTGGGTGTGCCCGCGGTTGGCGAAGTTCAGCACGACCACGACATCGTCACCCGGGCCGCCGTCGCGCCAGCGGTGCAGGGCGAGGACGCCGTCGGCGTCGTTGCGATGGAAGACGTGGACATGTTGTCCGGTGAGGCCGCGCGTGAAGCCGGCGAGGTTGCGTCGCAACCGGATCAGATCGCGATAGAGGCGATGAATGCCGGCAAAGCGCACGAGCTTCGCCCAGTCCAGCGGATCGTCGTCGCGGAACCAAGCGTCCTCGAGGAACTCCTGTCCCTGAAAAATCATTGGGATCCCGGGTGCGGTGAACACGAGTGCGGCGCCGAGGGTGGACCGTTTTTTGGCGAACCAGCCGTGCGGTTCGATCGGGGAGATCTCCGAAGGCACGCGCTGATGGCCGTTGGCCACCTCATCGTGGGACTCGGTGTAGATGACACGGCGGAACGCGTCGGCACTGTACCGGTGGTAGATTGCGCGCTCGAGGGAGGCGAGGTCACGTGCCTGGTCGTCGGGAGTGATCAGAGCGGCGCGGACGGGATGGACGAACTCGGAATCCCACTGAGCACCGAAGCCCGCACCGCCGTCCTCAGCGGGCCGCGTGATCCAATCGTTGTTCCGCAGATCCTCGGCGATCGTGATGATGCCGGGGCGGCTTCTGGGTGCGTCCGTGTTGATCCATTGCAGAAGGGTCCAGCCGGCCGCGAGGTCGCCGCCGGGATCGTTGTCCTGGCCGTCGACGTTCCGGATATAGGCGGTGGCGTCGAAGCGCAGGCCGTCGAGGTGATATTTCTCCAGCCAATGCAGAGCGTTGGCGTGCAGGAACTGGCGGACCTCGGGGCGTCCGTAGTCGGGGCGCGTGTGACCCCACGGCGTGGCGGCCCGGGCGTTGTCATAGAAATAGATGCCACCGTCGTGGCCGGGCACGGACCATCCGTCGAACTGCCAGAGGTCGAGGTCACCGGGGCCGAAATGGTTAAACACCACGTCGAAGATCACCCCGAGACCGAGTCCGTGCGCGGCCTTCACGAAGCGCTGAAGCCCTTGCGGCCCGCCGAGCGACGATTCCACGGCGAAGGGGTGGGATGGATTGTAGCCCCAGGAGAAGCTCAGCGGGAACTCAAGCACCGGCATGATCTCGATGACATTGACGCCGAGGTCGGCCAGGTAGGGCAGGCGTGCGATGGCGTCGTCGAAAGTGCCCGGTTCACCGCCGGGCGCATCGTTGAACGTCCCGACGTGCATCTCGTAGATGACGAGTTCGTTCCAGGTCGGCGAGCGGAACGTGTCGCCCGCCCAATCGAATTCGCGGCGGTGCAGCACTGCGTTTCCGTCGGAGACCTCGCGCGCCCAGGGGTTCACGCGCCACAGTTCACGCGCGCCGTTCCGGATTACGAACTTGTAGGCGTCGCCGGCCTTTGCACCTGGCACGTGCACGGACCAGCCGCCGACGCCGTCCGAGGTCATGGCGTGGGTCGAGGGTGACCAGTCGTTGAACGTGCCGGCCACGGCGACGGCGTCGGCGAATGGGGCCCAGACACGGAAGTCTGCGCCGGCGGCGGTGAGATGGCTGCTGCGGGTACCCGGGCGTTCGGGCAGTTGGGGAACGGCTGGTTTGGGCATGGCACTCTCCTCGCCTTCGTTGCTCGCGGAAGCGGCGACTGAACGCAAGGCGCGATCGCGGGACATGGAGAAAGGTTACCGGGCGATGGCCGTGGTCGAGAGCATCGGTGGACCGGGCGCATGGACAGGATGAACAGGATTCAAGGAGAGGGGCGGGATTCTCCCTGATTCCGGGGTGGATTCGCGGCGTCGGCGTTGGACTACTGATTCGAGCCTGGAGAGCGCAGCAATCGCCTCGCGTGCGCGGCGCTGCTGCCGTAGGAACCTCGGCATGCAACTGGAGTGGCTCGCCGGCCCCGGGGAGGGCGAAGGGCACCCGACGCCGATGCTGTTCGTCCACGGTGCCTGCCACGGCGCGTGGTGCTGGCAGGATCATTTTCTTCCCTACTTCAGCAAGGCGGGGTGGAGGACTTTTGCGCTGAGCCTGCGCGGTCACGGCGGGAGTCCTGGGCGGGAAGGTTTGCGCTGGTATTCGACGCGGGACTACCTGGACGACATCCGCGAAGGGGTGCGGCGCTGTGGTAGAAGTCCGGTGCTGGTCGGTCATTCCATGGGTGCGCGGTTGGTCCAGATTTACGCGGCAAGGTTTGGTGCCGCCGCGGTCATTCTGCTCGCGCCGCCACCACCGTGCGGGATTCTGCCGTCCGTGACGCGGCTCTTCGTCAAGATGCCTCGCTCGATGATCCTCAATCACCTGTTTCTCACGTGGCGGTATGTGTCGAAGCACGCCGCGAGTGCGCGTCGCGCGTTCTTTCATGCGTCGCTTTCCGACGACGTGTTCGGACGACATCTCCAGAGATTGGGCGACGAAGCGGCGCTGGCGTATGGACAGATGTTCCTGCCGCTGCGACCGAGTGACCGGCGGCGAAATTGTCCGGCGATGGTGATCGGCGCGGCGAACGACGAGATTTTCACGCCGGCAGAAGTGACGCGCACCGCCCGCCTGCTGGGCGCGGAGTTCAAGATTATCCCGGACGCCGCGCATGATCTCATGCTGGATCCGCACTGGGAGTTGGCTGCACGCGCCATGCGAAAGTGGCTCGAGGCTTGGGCATCCCCGGCGGAGCCGCGCCGCTGAGCGCCGCCAACTCGCCCGGTCCGGCGTCCGCGTGTTGCGGCGTGTTCGGCCTGGCGCGCGGCTCAGGGCGGCGTCTTGTCCTGCCACTCTTTCTGTGAGCCCTCGATGCGGATCGGGCCGGTGATTTCCCGTCCGTCGCGCACGACCAGGTAGGCATCGGCCCCGGCCACGCTGTCCCAGCGCAACCGCGCGCGACCGGCAGCGCGGGTGGTGGGTGACGGAGCGGACCGATGGCCCTGAGCGCCGATGGCGATGAGGGAGTAGACGCGCGCGCCGGAGCCGTCGTGGCTCAGGACGACGGGAGGATCGGGACGGGATAGGGCGACTTCGATTGCCCTCCCGCCCCAGAGGTGCAGCACCTCGGTCGGGTAGGGGAGTCCACCACCGCCGAAGCCACCGCCACCGACCGACATCATACCCTGGCCGATGACGACGTCGGTGAGGGGTTCCTGATGATGCGGGCGGAAGGTCTGGATGCGGAGTCGACCCGGGTGATTGGAACCGGTCCATTGATCGACGGGCATTTCGGAGGGCTCGAGACTCTCGCCTTGGAGGATGGCCATCTGGCGCCAGGCATCGCCGATCCAGACGTTCCAGGAGATGTGCCCGGGCGCGCGGAAGGGGCGTCCGTCATGTTCGATGGCGTGGAAGCGATCGTCGAAGGGGTCGTCGATCTCGCCCTTGATCAAGCGACTGCGGACCCAGAGCCCGCCGGCGCCGTCGACCGGCGGTCGGGCATAGAGGCCGCGGGCGATCTGATGCTTCTCGAAGCCGGCCTCCCAGGGATTGCCGGTGTCGGACACGATGAGTTCCCTGCGCACGACGAGACGTTCGACGTCGATCTGTTTTCGGAGGCGCAGATTGTCGTTTTCAAGGGCGGCGACCCGTTGTTTCAAGTCGAGGAATTCCCGTTTGAGGAGTTCGAGATCGGACTGCGCCCGGGCGGAAGAGGCGAGGCACTGGACCAAGGTGGCGAGAGTCAGAAGGAGGGATCGGTTCATGGGGCAGAGTGGGAAGGGGCCTCGGGAGTCGGTTGGTAGGAGACTAGGGCAAGACGGTGCCTCGAGCCATCGTCGTTCCATGGCGGGCGAGGAGAGGGGCGCAACCCTCGGTTGGGGATGCGAAGGGTAGGCGGACCGAATCACCCCGGGTTGCGCCTCGGCGCAGCCCTGGGCTTTGGATCGCAACCGCGTCGCGGTTGGCAAAAATTGCCACGGACGGGCTCCTTGCTAGGGTCGTGCATGGCGTTTGAGTCCTTTCGGGAGTGGGTGAATCACCTGGATCGCGCGGGCGAGCTGACGCGCGTTGCGCAGCCGGTCGCCACCGAGCTGGAGATCACCGAGTGGGCCGATCGAGAAATGAAATCCCCTGGCGGCGGCAAAGCGCTGCTGTTCGAGAAGCCCACCGTCAACGGCGCGGTAAGCCCGTTTCCCGTAGCCATCAACACGCTCGGCTCCTGGCGACGCATGGCACTCAGCATGGGGGCGGAGTCCGTCGAGGACGTGGCGCGCGAGCTGGGGTCCCTCATGAAGGCGAAGCCGCCGACCTCGGTGCGGGAGGCGCTCAAGCTCTTGGGAACGGCGTTCGAACTGCGGCATGCACGTCCGAAGATGGTGAAGGACGGGCCGTGCAAGGAGGTCATCCAGCGCTTCGATCCAGCGCCGGTGCGCACTGAACCCTGGCCCGCCGCGCCCTGGGACGAACGACACGGGAAGGGCGTACCGGCGGGCGAGGTTGTACCTTCCTCACCGACCCTGGCGAAGCTTCCCATTCTGAAATGCTGGCCGCTCGACGGCGGGCGATTCATCACGCTGCCGTGCGTGGTGACCAAGGATCCGGACACCGGCGAGCGCAACGTCGGGATGTACCGCATCCAGGTCTACGACGACCGCACGACGGGCATGCACTGGCAGTTGCAGAAGGTGGGTGCACGACACGGCCGCCGTTACTACGAGACCGGCACCCGCATGCCGGTGGCGGTCTTCCTTGGCGGCGATCCCATGTTGCCGTTCGCGGCCACGGCGCCGCTGCCGGACGGACTCGACGAATTCCTGCTGGCCGGGTACCTGCGTCGCAAATCGGTGGAGTTGGTGACATGTGAAACCTGCGATCTCGAAGTGCCGGCCAACGCGGACATCGTGATCGAAGGCTATGTCGATCCGAAGGAGGCGCTGCGCGACGAGGGGCCATTTGGCGATCACACCGGCTTCTATACCCTTCCTGAGCCCTACCCGGTGTTTCATGTGACGGCGATCACCCACCGCCGCGATGCGGTGTACCCGGCGACCATCGTGGGCATTCCGCCGATGGAGGATTTCTATCTGGGCGGTGCCTCGCTCAAGCTGTTCCTGCCCGTGTTCCGGATGAACTTCCCGGAGATCGTGGATATCGCGCTGCCGGCGGAGGGCGTGTTCCACAACCTGGTATTCGTGAGCATCCGGAAGACCTATCCGATGCAAGCGTACAAGATCATGCACGGGTTGTGGGGGATGGGGCAGATGATGTTCACGAAGTACCTGGTGGTGGTGGACGACGACGTGGATGTGCACAACACGAGCGACGTGTTGTTCCGCCTGTGCTCGAACACGGATCCCCAGCGGGACGCCGTGTTCACGCGGGGTCCGGCGGACGTGCTGGATCACGCGACGAGCGAGATCGCGGTGGGCACGAAGCTTGGGATCGACGCCACAAAGAAGTTGGCGGGCGAGGGATTTCGGCGTCGTTGGCCACCGTTGATTCGCATGCCGGAAGCGGTGCGCGAGCGGGTGGAGGCCTGGCGGCGCGGGCTCTGAGCGCGGGGAATCGCGAGTTGCTTGTCGGGGACAGGATGGGAGACGGTTGGGGTCATCACGACGAGTCGTGATTCTGGGATGGGAAGTCTGGGCTCAAGGAGGGGCGGGCTAGCCACCCAGGAGCAGGCTGCCTTGGATCGGGTTTTGTACCGGAAGCTGTATCCCGGTTGCCTCGGTCTGGCGGTGTTGTTCCTGTTGCTGGCGATTGGACACGTGATTCTTCTCGAGGGGATCCCGCGGGGCGTCCTTCTGGGGACAGCGCTCCTGTCGAGTCTCGCCGGTTGGATCGGGGCCTGGGCGCTGCGTCGTGGAGTTCTCGGCGAGCGCCATGCGCATTCCGCTGCGTTCGCCTTATGCACGCTGGTGCTGGCGAACAGTCTGCTTCACCTAAGGCTGACGGGGGAGCTTCATCAAACCACCAACATCATGCTTGCCGTGATCGTGGGTGGCGCGCTGCTGCTCGACCTTCGGTGGTGGGCTTTGATGGTCGCGTTGGGAGTGGTCGGTTGGGCGGGGTGTGTCGTGGCTTCGGAGGAACGCCTCCAGAGCCTGCCGCACTTCGCCATCGCATTGATCATGGCGGTGTTCGTCTCGGGCCTGATGACGCGGATCCTGCGCGACCTGACCCTGGAGACCGAGATCCGCTTCCGCGAGCTTACGGCCTCCATCGGGGAGGTGTTCTGGATCGCCGAGCCTGGGTTGAAGCGGATCCTGTACGTGAGCCCCGCGTACTCCGCGATCTGGGGGCAGGCGCCGGAGCGCGCCCTGGACGATCCAGGGAACCAGATGGAGCGCGTGCATCCGGAGGACCGTGCATCGGTGCGTGGCGCGCTGGCGCGGCAGGCCGCGGGCGAGGAGACCTGCCTCGAGTTCCGGGTGGTGGATGCGGATGGCACGGTGCGATGGCTTCTGGAGCGCGCCTGTCCGGTGCGCGATGGGCGCGGGGCGTTGATGTGGGTCAATGGCCTGACGCGCGATGTCTCCAAGGAGCGCCGAGCCGCGGAGGATCGCGAGCGCATGGAGCGGCATCTGGCGGAGACGCAGAAGTTGGAAAGCCTGGCGGTGCTCGCGGGTGGTGTGGCGCACGACTTCAACAACATGCTGATGGTCATCCTGGGGAGTTCGACCCTGTCGCGCCAGGAGGTGACCCCGGGGTCGCCGATTGATCTTCGCCTCATGCAGATCGAGCGCACTGCGGTCCGCGCAGGCGACCTGTGCCGGCAGATGCTTGCGTACTCGGGCCAGGGGCGCATCGAGTGCCAGGTCATCCAGATCAATGACCCGATCCGAGAGATGGCCGATCTGCTCGAGGCCTCGCTGGCGCGGCGGGTCACGCTCGAGTTCCGGCTCGCGCCGCTCCTGCCAGCGATTCTCGCAGACGCCACGCAGATCCAGCAGATCCTGCTGAATCTCGTGGTGAATGCATCCGAGGCGATGTGCGATCGAGGGGGCGCGGTTGAGATCGGCACGTGCCTTCATCGCGCCACGGAGAAGTTCCGATCGGACGTCGGGGACCAGGCCGAGCATCCGGCAGGCGACTATGTCGTCATGGCCGTCTCGGACAACGGTCCGGGTATGAGCGTGGAGGTGGCGCGGCGGGTCTTCGAACCGTTTTTCACCACCAAGTTCGCCGGGCGCGGGCTGGGATTGGCGGCGGTCATGGGTATCGTGCGCGGCCACGGCGGTGCGATACGGGTCGAGAGTGCCGTGGGCGTGGGCACCGTATTCCGCGTGCTCCTGCCGGCGACCGGACAGCTTCCAGCGGAACTCGCACAAGAGAGTGCGACCGAGCCAACGCCGTGGATGGGCGCTGGTCGCGTCCTCGTGGTGGACGACCAGGATTTCATTCGGCAACTCGTGGTGACACACCTGCGGCACCTGGGATTCGAGACCGAGGTGGCATGCCACGGCGAAGAGGCCATCGAGCGATTGAAAGCGGAGGTGCCCGGCGCGTTTCGGGTGATCCTGCTCGACTGGTCGATGCCCGGCATGGATGGCATCGAGATCCTGCGGCGCGTCGGGCAGATCGATCCCAACATGCCGGTGATCGTGATGAGCGGCTTCGATCCGAGCGGGCTTCTGGAGAGACTGTCCGACCGCCGGCCGGCCGCGATCCTGCAGAAGCCCTTTACGCCGCCGACGCTTCGACGGGTGCTGCGCGACGTGCTCGAGGGCAGGCCGCAGGAGACTGTCCGGTGAGCGCTGCCGCGCCTTACCTCGAAGACAAGGACCCACCGACCCTTCAGACAGCCCTCAGCGCGCCTTCAGCGACTGGAGGTATTCGACGAGATCGCGCAGGTCCCGCGGG
Organism: uncultured Verrucomicrobiota bacterium; assembly: GCA_964647675.1. GTDB lineage: Bacteria > Verrucomicrobiota > Verrucomicrobiia > Limisphaerales > CAIMTB01 > CAIMTB01. The sequence goes on from CAZYJB010000041.1 coordinate 11,082, forward strand.
GTGAGGAGATCGGCCAGGCCGTCGGGCATGCTCGACAGTCCCTTGCGACGGCTGCGGATCTCGGACTTCTTCACCGTGACCGTCCCGCTTTCGACGGTGTTGAGCACGAGCTCGGTATCCGTTTCCTTCTGCACCGTGCCGGAGACTTCGGCGTCGTCCTTCAGTTCGAGCATCACGTTCTCGTAGCCGGTGGCGATGGTGGCGTTGGGATTGATGATGGCCTCGAGGAGGTACTCGCGCGGCTGACGGGATCCGAGTCCGGCGAGATCGGGTCCGACCACCCCGCCTTCACCACCGTCCTTGTGGCAGCGCAGGCACTGGACTGTCTCCCTCTCCCTGAAGATGCGGCGGCCTGCGGCAGCGTCGCCGCCGTGCAACAGGTGCCGGCGCGCCTTGACGGGATCGGGGTCCGCCAGCGCGGCGTCGAGGCGGGCGCGGGCGGTGGTCACGACCTCGGACGTGCGCCCTTGGGAGGCCTCGATCAGATCGAGCACGATGTCGGCTGGCGCCTCGTTCGCGGCGGCCCGGCCCAGCCACTGGGCAAGCAGCGCGTCGGCCGCGGGACTCTGAACATTCGCGAGGCCCGCGAGGGCCGCCTGCTGGTCGGACGCGCGGCCGGTTTCGAGGGCGGCGCGGATGGGAAGGATCGCGGCGTCGGGTTGAAGGAGGGCGGTCCAGCTATGGATTTCTGTGCGGACTATTGTATC